>CAXRGK010000078.1:0-4381 GCA_964230145.1 Burkholderiaceae bacterium
CGCAGATCATGTCCAGCTTGTGGCGCTGGCCGACTTGGTAGTCGTTGGTGTCGTGCGCGGGCGTGACCTTGACCACGCCGGTGCCGAAGTCCTTGTCCACGTACTCGTCCGCAATCACGGGGATGGTGCGGCCGCACAGCGGCAGCTGAACCTGCTTGCCGATCAGGTGTTTGTAGCGCTCGTCTTCGGGGTGCACCATCACGGCCACGTCGCCCAGCAGGGTCTCGGGTCGGGTGGTGGCCACGGTCAGGCTGCCGGACCCATCGGCCAAGTCATAGCGGATGTGCCACATCGAGCCGTCTTCTTCCTCGCTCTCGACTTCCAGGTCGGACACCGCGCTCATCAGCACCGGGTCCCAGTTCACGAGGCGCTTGCCGCGGTAGATCAGGCCCTGCTCGTACAGCTGCACAAAGGTCTCGGTCACCACCTTGGAGAGCTTGTCGTCCATGGTGAAGTACTCGCGGCTCCAGTCCACACTGTCGCCCATGCGGCGCATCTGCTGGGTGATGGTGTTGCCGGACTGCTCTTTCCATTCCCAGACCTTGGCGACGAAGTTCTTGCGCGCCTCGGCGGGTGTGGGCCCCATGTCGTGGCGGCTGATGCCCTGGCCTTGCAGCTGGCGCTCCACCACGATCTGGGTGGCAATGCCCGCGTGGTCGGTGCCCGGAATCCAGGCGGTGTTGAAGCCCATCATGCGGTGGTAGCGCGTCAAGCTGTCCATGATGGTCTGGTTGAACGCGTGCCCCATGTGCAGCGTGCCGGTCACGTTGGGCGGCGGCAGCTGGATGGCGAATGCTGGCGCGCCTTCTTTGGCCGCTTGTGTGCCACGGAAGCCGGCCACGCCGTAGCCACGCTTTTCCCACTCAGGGCCCCAGCGGGACTCCAGGGCAGCGGGTTCAAAGGACTTGGACAGGCTCTCCAGGCCAGGCTGGGCAGGGGTGGTGCTCATGGTGGGGGTCTTGAAATCAGGACGAGGGCGCGACAGGCGCCGCAGGCGGCCCCAACGGGCCGGAAACCACTGATTTTAGCGGGCCGCTCCACCCCGAAGCGGCCCTTGGGTCGCTCAGTCCATGCGGATGTTGGCTGCCCGGATGGCTTTGGTCCAGTCGGCCGTCTCGCGCTCCAGCACACGGGTGGTCTCGGCCGGGCTCAGGTAACGCACCTCAATGCCTGCAGCATCGGCGCGTTGCCGGGTCTCGGGCAGCTCCATGGCCCGCTTGAGGTCGCCCGAGAGTTTTTGCAGCACAGCAGTTGGCGTGCCCGTGGGGGCGTAGATCGCCACCCAGGATTCGAGCTCGAAGTTCGACAAACCCGCTTCAGCCACGGTGGGCACCTGCGGCATGCCCGGGTGGCGGGTCTTGCCTGTCACCGCGAGTGCCTTGAGCTTGCCGGCCTGCACATGCTGCATCACCGAAGGCGGCGTGGTGATGAACACCTGCACCTGCCCGGCCAGCACATCGGCAATCGCCTGGCCCGAGCCCTTGTAGGGCACATGCGTCATGTGCGCGCCGGTCTGCATCTTGAAGATTTCGGTGCCGATGTGGGAGACCGAGCCATTGCCCTGCGAAGCGTAGTTGAGCTTGTCCGGGTTGGCCTTGGCATAGGCGATGAACTCGCGCAGGTTGTTGGCCGGCACCGAGGGGTGGACGGCAATCACATTGGTGGCCACGGTGACCAGACCCACGGGGGTGAGGTCTTTCAGATCCCAGGGCAGCTTGTCCATCAGGATCGGGTTGGCGATGTGGTAGCCCGAGTACGACACCAGCAGCGTGTGGCCGTCTTTTGCGCCACGGGCCACCATCTGGTAAGCGAGGTTGCCGCTGCCGCCGGGCTTGTTTTCGATCACCACGGATTGGCCGATCACCTTGGCCAGGCTGTCACCGACAAGCCGGGCCGAAGTGTCCACCAGGCCACCGGGCGGGTTGGGCACGACCAGGCCGATGGGGCGGGCAGGAAAAGCCTGGGCCAGGAGCGCCAGAGGGGTGGCAAGCAATGCAGCCACACACAAGCGGCGGGCCAGATGGCGGGAAATTTTCATGGTGTTGTCTCCGTGTTTTTGAATCGGGGTGGTTTCAGCGCATGCCGATGCGTGCTTCGGGCCCGAAGATGCCGGCGGCTTCTTTGGGCAGGCAGCGCCAGTAGGGTGACGAAGCCTGGACCTGGCCTTGCAGGGCGGCGGCAGCATGCCAGCCCCAGCGCGGGTTGTACAGGAAAGCGCGGGCCAGGGCCACCAGATCGGCGTCGCCGCGCTGCAGCACGCCTTCTGCCTGGACAGGCTCGGTGATCAGGCCGACGGCCATGGTGGGCAATCCGGTGCGCGCTTTCACGGCGCGGGCCAGGTGCACCTGGTATTCCGGGCCGATGGCAATCTTCTGCAGCGGTGACACACCGCCCGAAGACACGTGCACGAACTGCGCACCCGCCGCCTTGACCTGCTCGCTGAGTTCGGCTGTTTCTTCGATGGTCCAGCCGCCGTCGACCCAGTCGGTGCCCGAGAGGCGGATGCCCAGTGCGCCATCAAACACCTCGCGCACGCCCTGGAAAACTTCCATCACGAAACGGATGCGGTTCTCGAAGCTGCCGCCGTAGGCATCGCGCCGCTGGTTGGAAATGGGCGAGAGAAATTCGTGCAACAGATAGCCATGGGCGCCGTGCAATTCGATGGCGTCGATGCCCATGGCCTGTGCGCGGCGGGCGGTGGCGATGAAGTCGGCCTGGATCTTGGCGATGCCTTCCAGCGTCAATTCAGCCGGCGCTGGTTCCTGCGGCAGGTGCGGCAGGGCGCTGGGGCCCAAAGGCAGCCAGCCGCCGTCTTGCGGGGCGATCAGCATGCCGCCGCGCCAGGGCACCTCGCTGGAGGCCTTGCGCCCGGCGTGGCTGATCTGCATGCACACCGGCACGGGCGGGGCATTATGGCGGGCCCGGTCGAGCTTGTCGTGCAGGGCCGCCTGCGTGGCATCGTCCCACAGGCCCAGGCAGGCGGGGGTGATGCGGCCTTCGGGCGACACGGCGGTGGCTTCCAGGGTCAGCAGACCTGCGCCGCTGTTGAGCAGCTGGGTCCAGTGGGTCAGGTGCCAGTCGGTGGCCAGACCGTCTTGCGCAGAGTACTGGCACATCGGCGCGATCACGATGCGGTTGGGCAGGGTCAGGGGGCCGCGTGGGGCGTCGAAGGTGAAGGGGGTGAAAAGCAGGCTCATGCGCGCATGCTAACCAATGGCGCCATCCTCGGCGATCGAGCGGGTGACAGCTTCAAACCGCCAGGGGTTTCGCGCCCCAAAACGCCCATTCCGGCCCGGTCGGTGCCTCAAGGGTCAGAACAGCGCCGTTGACCGGGTGGGTCAGCTGCAGGCTCAAAGCATGCAGCCACAGCCGACCCACGCCCCAGTGCGCCGCCACCGCCCGGTTCAGTGGCCCCTTGCCGTGGGTGGCGTCGCCGATGATCGGATGCGCGATGTGTTTCATGTGCCGGCGCAGCTGGTGGCGGCGCCCAGTCAGCGGCTGCAGCTGAACCTCGGCCCAGCGCAGGGTGGCAAAGTCGCCTTGCGGAATCGGCAATTCGCCCCGGCGCAGGGGGTGCAGGCGGGTCTGGGCGCTCTGCACTTCCTCGCGCTGGCTGCGCATGTCGTCGGGCATGCGCTTCAAGGCGTGGTCGATGAGCTGCGCGTCGGCCGGCCAGCCGCGCACGATGGCGCGGTAGGTCTTGTGCAGACCCACGCCGCTTTCAAATGCCTGGCCCAGGGCACTGGCCACCTCGGCGCTGAGCGCAAACACCAGCACGCCACTGGTGCCCTTGTCGAGCCGGTGCACCGGCCAGACGTGTTGCCCGATCTGGTCGCGCAGGGCCTGCAGCACAAAGCGCGATTCCCCCTTGTCCAGCGGGGTGCGGTGCACCAGCCAGCCAGCGGGTTTGTTGACGATGGCGAGATAATCGTCCAGATAAAGGATATCGAGCATGCTGTTCCTATTGTCTCCCGCCAAATCCCTCGATTACGACACCCCCGCTGGCGATGTGCCGCATACCCTGCCTGCTTTTGTGCCGCAGGCGGCCGAGCTGATCGAGGTGCTGCGCCCGTATTCGCCGCAGCAGATCGCCGAGCTGATGGACCTGTCGGACGCGTTGTCGGTGCTGAACGTGGCCCGCTACGAGGCCTGGAGCCCGAAGTTCACTGCGAAGAATTCCAAACAGGCCGTGCTGGCCTTCAACGGCGATGTGTACGAAGGCCTGGACGCCAAAACCCTGAACGCCAAACAGCTCGAATGGGCGCAAGACCATGTCTGCATTCTCAGCGGCTTGTACGGCGTGCTGCGCCCGCTCGACTGGATGCAGCCCTACCGCCTGGAAATGGGCACCAGCCTGAAGAACCCCAAGGGCGCCAACCTC
>CAXRGK010000079.1:0-19734 GCA_964230145.1 Burkholderiaceae bacterium
CCAGCGGGTCTACGTGGCCCAGACCGGGCTGATCGGTGGCAGCTTTCCCACCCACAAGACGCCCATGCGCTTTTCCGGTGATCGTGCGCTCAAGGATGGCCAGGACAGCCTGAGCGTGCGCTTCGAGTCGGACGATCTGGGGGGCGTCAAGCTGGTCAAGACCTGGACCCTCAAGCGCGGCAGCTACGCCATCGGCGTCAAGCATGAGGTGATCAACAAGGGCGCTGCCGCCGTGTCGCCGCAGCTGTACCTGCAGTTGGTGCGCGATGGCAACAAGCCCGCCGGCGAATCGTCCTTCTATTCCACCTTCACCGGCCCCGCTGTCTACACCGAAGCCAAGAAGTACACCAAGATCGAGTTCTCCGACATCGAAAAGAACAAGGCCGAAATCGACAAGACATCGACCAATGGCTATGTGGCCATGGTGCAGCACTACTTTGCTTCGGCCTGGCTGCTTGCCGATGGAGTCCAGCGCGAGAACTTCGTGCGCAAGGTCGATAACAATCTGTATGCCGTGGGCATGATCACGCCGCTGGGTGAAGTGGCGCCTGGTCAGAGCAAGGTTCTGGACAACCAGCTGTTTGCCGGCCCGCAGGAAGAAAAGACCCTGGAAGCCCTGGCGCCGGGCCTGGACCTGCTCAAGGACTATGGCTGGCTGGCCATGCTGGCCAAGCCGCTGTACTGGCTGCTGGACCAGCTCTACAAAGTGCTGCTGAACTGGGGCTGGGCCATCATGGCGCTGGTGCTGCTGCTCAAGATCGCGTTTTACTGGCTCAATGCCAAGGCCTACGCCAGCATGGCCAAGATGAAGGCCATCAACCCCCGCATCATGGAAATGCGCGAGCGCCTCAAGAGCAACCCGCAGCAGATGCAGATGGAGATGATGAAGATCTACCGCGAGGAAAAGGTCAACCCGATGGGTGGCTGCTTCCCGATGCTGATCCAGATTCCGGTTTTCATTGCGCTGTACTGGGTGCTGCTGTCCAGCGTCGAGATGCGCCATGCCCCGTGGGTGGGCTGGATCGTTGACCTGTCCGCACCCGACCCGTACTTCATCCTGCCGATCGTGATGACGCTGACCACGCTGCTGCAAACGGCGCTGAACCCCGCACCGCCGGACCCGATGCAGGCCAAGCTGATGTGGTTCATGCCACTCATCTTCAGTGTGATGTTCTTCTTCTTCCCGGCGGGTCTGGTGCTGTACTGGATCACCAACAACGTGCTCTCGATCGCCCAGCAGTGGATCATCAACACGCGCATGGGCGTGCCGCCGCAGTTCAACTTGCCCAAGTTCAAATGAACTGAAAGCACTTCGACAGGGGCCGCGTGAGCGGCCCTTGTTTCTTGCAAAATCCGCCCATGCTTGCCCGCCATCAGGAACCCATCGTCGCCATTGCCACCGCGCCCGGGCGCGGGGCTGTGGGCATCGTGCGCGTGTCCGGGCGGGGCATCGGTGCGCTGGTGCAAGCGCTGTGCGGGCGCGAACTCAGGCCCAGGGACGCCACTTACCTGCCGTTTCGCGATGCCGATGGTTCGGCGATCGACCACGGGCTGGCCATCTGGTTTGCGGCGCCCCACTCCTTCACCGGCGAAGACGTGCTGGAGCTGCAGGCCCACGGCGGTCCGGTGGTGCTGCAGCTGCTGGTGCAGCGCTGTCTTCAGGCTGCGGCCAGCATGGATGCGGCCACCGGGAAGCCGGTGCTGGCGGGCTTGCGCGTGGCGCAGCCTGGAGAGTTTTCCGAGCGGGCTTTCCTGAACGACAAGATCGATCTGGCACAGGCTGAAGCCATCGCCGACCTGATCGATGCGAGCACCGAGGCGGCTGCGCGCAGCGCCAGCCGTTCGCTGGCGGGTGATTTTTCGCGCGAGATCGGCGAACTGCGCGAGACGTTGATCCACCTGCGCATGCTGGTTGAAGCCACGCTGGACTTTCCCGAGGAAGAAATCGACTTTCTGCAAAAAGCCGATGCCCAGGGTCAGCTCGACAGCCTGCAGGCGCGGCTGGCGCAGGTGCTGCAGCGTACGCGCCAGGGCGCGCTGCTGCGCGAGGGCATCCGTGTGGTGATCGCTGGCCAGCCCAATGCAGGCAAGAGCTCCTTGCTTAACGCCCTGGCAGGTGCGGAACTCGCCATCGTCACGCCCATTGCCGGCACCACGCGCGATGTGGTGCAGCAGACCATCCAGATCGAAGGCGTGCCACTGCACGTGATCGATACCGCCGGTCTGCGCGAAGGCGAGGGTGTCGATGCCGTGGAGCAGATCGGCATCGAACGTGCCTGGGGGCAAATCGAGCAGGCCGATGCGGTGCTGTTTCTGCACGACCTGACAAGGGCGGAAGACGAGGCTTACGCGGCGGCCGATGCCGAGATTGCACGCTCGCTGGCGCAGCGCGTGCCAGCGGCCGTGCCCGTCATCGACATCTGGAACAAGGTCGATGCTGCGCAAGCGTCAGGCCGTCAAGGGGTGGTGTTGTCGGCCAAAACCGGTGACGGTCTGCAGGCCTTGCGCCAGCGCTTGCTGCACGAGGCTGGCTGGCAGCAGGCCAGTGAAGGCCTGTACATCGCCCGCGAGCGCCATGTGCAGGCCTTGCTGCGCGTGCGCGAACACCTCGAACTCGCGCAGCTGCATCTGGCCGCCCAGGCGCAAAGCCTGGACCTGCTGGCCGAAGAGTTGCGCCAGTCGCAGAACGCCCTCAACGAGATCACGGGTGAATTCAGTGCGGACGACCTGCTGGGCGTGATTTTTTCCAGTTTCTGCATCGGTAAATGACGGGGGCCGCATCGGGCCACAGCGCGTCAGACACCTTGGGGACTGCCGTTCGGGATAACCACTAGCGCGGCACCGTTGGCGAACAACCAGAATGTGCACGCAAACGACTGGTTGTCGTTAAGTGGTTCATGACAAGTTGGTTGTACCCCATGTCCAATGATTTCATTCTCGAAACCCGGGACCTCATCAAGGAGTTCAAGGGCTTTGTTGCCGTCAACGGCGTGAACCTTCAGGTTCGGCGTGGGCAGATCCATGCACTGATCGGACCCAACGGCGCAGGCAAGACCACGGTCTTCAACCTGTTGACCAAGTTCTTGATCCCGACGAGTGGCCAGATTCTGTTCAACGGCAATGACATCACGACCGAAAAGCCGGCCCAGGTGGCGCGACGTGGGCTGGTGCGCTCGTTCCAGATCTCGGCGACGTTTCCCAACCTGTCCGCCCGGGAAAACGTGCGCATCGCGCTGCAACGTTCAACGGGCCTGTCGATGCATTTCTGGCGCTCTGAGCGGGTACTCGATCAGCTCAACGACCGGGCCATGGAGCTGCTCGACGAGGTGGGCCTGACCGAGTTTGCCGAGGTGCATGCCGGCGAGCTGGCCTACGGCCGCAAGCGTGCGCTGGAGATCGCCACCACACTGGCCATGAATCCCGAGCTGATGCTGCTCGATGAGCCCACGCAAGGCATGGGCCACGAAGATGTGGACCGCGTCACGCAGCTCATCAAGAAGGTGGGCGCCAACCGCACCATCCTGATGGTGGAGCACAACATGAATGTGGTGTCGAGCATTGCCGACACCATCAGCGTGCTGCAGCGTGGCCAGGTGATCGCAGAAGGACCGTACGAAGTGGTGTCGAAGAATCCGCAGGTGCTCGAAGCCTATATGGGCAGCACCGACAACGCGCTGGAGGGTGCCCATGGCTGAGCCCACCGAATTCCTGCGCATCAGCAACCTGCACGCCTGGTATGGCGAATCGCACATCCTGCACGGGGTAGATCTGACCGTACACAAGGGCGAAGTGGTCACGCTGCTCGGCCGCAACGGTGCGGGACGCACCACCACCGTCAAGTCCATCGTCGGGCTGGTGGGCAAACGCAGCGGCTCGATCACGATCAATGGCCGCGAGTCGATCGACATGGCACCGCATCAGATTGCCAAACTGGGCATCGGCTACTGCCCGGAAGAGCGTGGCATCTTTGCCTCCTTGAGCTGCGAAGAAAATCTGCTGCTGCCACCCGAAATTGCCAGCGGTGGGATGCCCCTGGACGAAATCTACGAGATGTTCCCCAATCTGCTCGAGCGCAGGAACAGCCCGGGCACGCGCCTGTCGGGCGGTGAGCAGCAGATGCTGGCGGTGGGGCGCATCCTGCGCACCGGCGCCAAACTGCTGCTGCTGGACGAAATTTCCGAAGGCCTCGCGCCCGTGATCGTTCAAGCGCTCGCCCGCATGATCCTCTCTCTCAAGGCCAAGGGCTTCACCATCATCATGGTCGAGCAGAACTTCCGTTTTGCTGCGCCACTGGCCGACCGCTTCTATGTCATGGAGCACGGGCAGATCATCGAGGGCTTCGCAGCATCTGAGCTGCAGGCCAAGATGCCCATGCTGCACGAATACCTCGGCGTCTGATTTTTCTTTCCAACGACAGGAGACACACCATGAAACGCAAACTTCTTGCCACCGCCGCTTTGGCTGCATGCGCATTTGCCGGTTCGGCACAGGCCCAAATCTCTGACGGTGTCGTCAAGATTGGCGTGATGAACGACATGTCCGGTGTATATGCCGACATCGGCGGCCCGGGTTCAGTCATTGCCGCGAAGATGGCCGTGGAGGACTACATCAAGGCCACCGGCAGCAAACTCAAGGTGGAAGTGGTGAGTGCGGACCACCAGAACAAGCCGGACATCGGCTCCAACGTGGCCCGCCAGTGGTACGACACCGACAAGGTGGACATGATTGTGGACGTGCCCACTTCTTCCGTCGGTCTGGCCATCGCCCAGATCAGCAAGGAAAAGAACAAAGTCCATGTGAACACCGGCTCGGCCACAGCCGACCTGTCGGGCAAATCCTGCAACGCGAATACGGTGCACTGGCTGTACGACACCTGGATGCTTGCCAACGGCACTGGCAAGGCCATCGTGAAGAACGGCGGCAACACCTGGTTCTTCCTGACGGCCGACTACGCTTTCGGACATGCTCTGGAGCGTGACACCGAAGCGGTGGTGCTCAAGAACGGTGGCAAGGTGGTGGGCAAGGTCCGCACCCCCTTCCCGACGCAGGACTTCTCATCTTTCCTGCTGCAGGCGCAGGCATCCAAGGCCAAGATCATTGGCTTGGCCAATGCAGGTGGCGACACCATCAACTCCATCAAGCAGGCCGCCGAGTTTGGCATCGTCAAAGGAGGCCAGAACCTGGCCGGCATGCTGGTCTTCCTGCCCGATGTGCACGCACTGGGCCTGGACAAGGCGCAGGGCCTGCTGTTGACGGAGACCTTCTACTGGGATCTGAACGACAACACACGCGCTTGGTCCAAGCGCTTTGCGGCAGCCCATGGCGGCAAGATGCCTTCGTCTGACCACGCTGGCGTTTACTCCGGTGTGCTGCACTACCTGAAGGCCGTGGATGCCGCCAAGACCGACGATGGTCTGAAGACCGTGGCCAAGATGAAGGAACTGCCCACCGATGACATCCTGTTCGGCAAGGGTACGGTCCGTGCAGATGGTCGCAAGATCCATCCGGCCTACCTGTTCGAGGTCAAGAAGCCGTCAGAGTCCAAGGGACCTTACGACTATTACAAGGTCGCTGCCACCATCCCTGCGAACGAGGCGTTCCGTCCCCTGAATGACGGCGATTGCCCGCTGGTCAAGAAGTAATCCGCGCATTGTTCAAGCAAGCCGAAGTCACCCATGGAAATTTTTGGCATTCCCTCTCAAGCGCTGTTCGGGCAGTTGCTGATCGGACTCATCAACGGGTCCTTTTATGCGCTGCTTTCTTTGGGACTGGCCGTGATCTTCGGCTTGCTGAACATCATCAACTTCACGCATGGCGCCCAGTACATGCTGGGCGCCTTCGTGGCCTGGCTTGGCCTCAACAAGCTGGGCATGAATTACTGGCTGGCTTTGCTGGTCACGCCCGTCGTGGTCGGGGCCACCGGGGTGATCATCGAGCGCACGATGCTCAAACAGCTCTACAAGCTTGACCACCTTTATGGCCTGTTGCTGACCTTTGGTCTGGCCCTCATCATTCAAGGCCTCTTCCGTAACGAATTCGGTTCGTCGGGCATGCCCTATGCCGTGCCTGAAGTGTTCCAGGGCGCGTTCAACACGGGCTTCATGTTCCTGCCCAAGTACCGTGCCTGGGTGATCGTCGCTTCGCTGGTGATCTGCCTGTCAACCTGGTACGTGATTGAGCGCACCAAGCTGGGCGCCTACCTGCGTGCTGCCACGGAAAACCCGAGCCTGGTGCAGGCCTTTAGCATCAACGTGCCGCGCATGATCACGCTGACCTACGGTTTCGGTGTGGGCCTGGCCGCATTGGCAGGCGTGATGGCTGCACCCATTTACCAGGTCAATCCCACCATGGGCGCTGACCTCATCATCGTGGTGTTCGCGGTGGTGGTGATTGGTGGCATGGGCTCCATCATGGGCGCCATCGTCACTGGTTTTGGTCTGGGCCTGATCGAGGGCCTGACCAAGGTGTTTTATCCCGAAGCTTCCAATGTGGTGATCTTCGTGATCATGACCATCGTCCTGCTCATCAAGCCTGCCGGCCTGTTCGGTACCCAGAAATAAAGCCATGACCCACGCGACTCCTGCTTCCTCGTCGGCCAAGTCCTACAAGCACCAGTGGGTGGCCTTTGCCTTGATGGTGCTGATCCTGGCTGTGGCCCCGATCTGGGTGTACCCGGTGTTCCTGATGAAGGTGATGTGTTTTGCACTGTTCGCCTGCGCCTTCAACCTGCTGCTGGGCTTTGGCGGCCTGCTGTCGTTCGGGCATGCCATGTTCCTGGGCTCGGCCGGTTATGTGTCGGCGCATGCGGCCAAGGTCTGGGGCTGGAATCCAGAACTGTGCGTGTTGCTGGGCACGGCCACCTCTGCTGTTCTGGCGCTCATCGTTGGCCAGCTGGCCATCCGTCGTCAAGGTATCTATTTCGCCATGATCACGCTGGCGCTGGCGCAGATGATTTTCTTTTTCTGCCTGCAGGCGCCGTTCACCGGGGGTGAAGACGGCATCCAGGCGGTTCCGCGGGGTCAGTTGTTTGGCTTGATCGATCTGGCCAACAACACCAACATGTACCTGTTCGTATGCGCCATCTTCCTGGCGGGTTTTTTGCTGCTGTGGCGCGTGGTCCATTCGCCGTTCGGCCAGATCCTCAAGGCGATTCGCGAGCACCAGGATCGTGCCACTTCCCTGGGCTACGACACCGATACCTTCAAACTGCTGGCGTTCGTCATCTCGGGTGCACTGGCCGGGACGGCAGGCGCCACCAAGTCGCTGGTGTTCCAGCTGGCCTCGCTCACCGATGTGCACTGGAGCATGTCGGGCGAGGTGGTGCTGATGACGCTGGTGGGGGGCATGGGCACGCTGTTCGGCCCGGTGGCTGGCGCGGCCGTGATCGTGTCCATGCAGAACTACCTGGCGCAATTGGGCGCCTGGGTGACGGTGGTGCAAGGCGTGATCTTTGTGGTTTGCGTGTTGGCATTCCGCCGCGGCATCATTGGCGAAATCGCCAACCTGATCAAGAAACCCCTCTGACCGATTTTTGCCACCTGCCCGGCTAGACTGCAGGTTTGCCTCTGCAGTCGCCTTGCATGTCTTCTTCCCGCGTTCCCGGTTTGTGGCTGATCAGCCTGGCTGCATTCAGCAGCATGGCATCCATGCGCGTGTGCGACCCGATGCTGGTGGCGCTCGCCACGGAATTCCAGGTCAGCGTCGGGGAGGCCTCGCGGGTCATTTCGGCGTTTGCCGTGGCGTATGGCTGTCTGCAGCTCTTTTATGGCCCCCTGGGTGACCGTGTCGGCAAGCTGCGCGTGATCAACGCGGCAGCGCTGGGCTGCGCCGTGTTCAGCGCCATGACGGCGATGGCATCGGATTTCCAGCTGCTGGTCATTGCCCGTGCGGCCATGGGAGCCAGTGCGGCTGGCATCATTCCCCTGAGCATGGCCTGGCTGGGCGATCAGGTCAGTTACGACCGCCGCCAGGAGACGCTGGCCAAACTGATGAGCGCCACGGTGACTGGCATGATGGCCGGGCAGTGGTTTGGAGGCTGGGCTGTGGAGTCGCTGGGCTGGCGCAATGCATTTGTGGTGTTGTCATGCATGTTTGCCACAGCCTGTGGCCTGCTGTTTGTGCGCATGGGTGCACAACGCCGTGCGGTGCCCGTGCATTCAGAGGGCTCTTACTGGCAGGCTGCGCTGGGCAGCATCGGCCTGTTGCGCGTGCCGCGCGTGCGCTGGGTCCTGATCGTGACCGGGCTGGAGGGGGCCATGGCCTTTGGCACGCTGGCTTTTGTGCCCAGTCAATTGGTGCAGCATTTCCACCTCAGTGCCTCACTGGCCGGCGGCCTGATGGCGCTGTACGGCATCGGCGGCCTGCTCTACAGCCAGATGGCCCGGCGTTGGCTGGGCTGGTTTGGTGAGCGTGGCCTGGCCCGCCTGGGCAGCGCCCTGGTGGCCATGGGTTTGTTGCTGTTGGCTTGGGGGCAACACCCTGTGCTGGCCGCTTTGGGCTGTCTGGCAGCAGGTCTGGGTTTTTACATGCTGCACAACACCTTGCAGACACAGGCCACGCAGATGGCCCCACATGCCCGGGGCAGTGCGGTCACGTTGTTCGCTTGTCTGCTCTTCTTTGGTCAGTCCACCGGGGTGCTGCTCGTGGCTCAAACCGTGGACCACGGTGGCGTGGAGTGGGCTTACACCGTGTCAGCCGTTGGCATGGTGGTGCTGGGTCGCGTGATCGCTCGCCGTGTGCAGGGCAAAGCCTGATCAGTGTCCCTCAAACTCCACCAGGGTGAACAGCTTCAGTCCTGCGCTTTTGAGTCGCTCTGAGCCACCCAGCTCGGGCAGATCGACAATGGCGGCACCTTCGGTCACGGTGGCGCCGAGTTTCTCCAGCAATTTCTTGCCCGCCATCATGGTGCCGCCGGTGGCGATCAGGTCATCGATCAGCAGCACACGCTGGCCGGGCTTGACCGCATCGGTATGCAACTCGACGGTGGCGCTGCCGTATTCGAGCTCGTACGTTTCTTCCACGGTGGTGAAGGGCAGTTTGCCTTTCTTGCGGATCGGCACGAAACCCAGACCCAACTCATAAGCAATGACCGAGCCGAGGATGAAGCCACGTGCATCCAGGCCTGCCACCACATCCGGACGCAGGGCCGGGTCCATGTAACGGTGCACGAACGCGTCGATCAGCACGCGGAACACGCGGGGGTCCTGCAGCAGCGGCGTGATGTCGCGGAACTGCACGCCGGGAGCGGGCCAGTCGGGTACGGTGCGGATGTGGCTCTTCAGGAATTCGTGAACATTCATCACCGTCATGGTGTCAGCCTCTCAGGAGTTTTTCTTCGGCCAGGGCCAGCGTGCGCGCGTTGCCAGACAACACCAGGGTGTCGCCCATCTGCAGCTCAAGGGCATCATCGACGGACTCGTTCTTGCCGCTCGCGCGGCGCAGGCTCGCCAGTCGCACGCCCATGGCGTGGAAGTTCAGGTCGGCCACCATCCGGCCCAGCCAGGGAGACGCCAGCGGCAGGCTGACGGTGGTCAGCCGTTCGTGCTCCAGTTCTTCCAGGGTGTCGTCATCGGCGCCGTGGAAATAGCCTTTGAGCAGGTTGTAGCGTGCATCCCGCTGGTCCTGCACGGCACGGATCACGCGGCGCATGGGCACCCCCACCAAGGCCAGCGCATGGCTGGCCAGCATGAGTGAGCCTTCCAGTGCCTCGGGCACCACTTCGGTGGCGCCGGCCTGCTGGAGTTTTTCGAGGTCAAGGTCGTCCTTGGTGCGCACGATCACGGGCACATGCGGGGCATGACTGTGTGCGTGGCCCAGCACTTTCATGGCAGCCGGCACGTCCAGGTAGGTGACAACGACTGCGCTGGCGCGGGCCAGACCAGCGGCCATCAAGGCCTGCAGCCGGCCAGCGTCGCCAAACACCACCGAATCACCTGCCGCTGCAGCCTGGCGCACGCGGTCCGGATCCAGGTCGAGCGCCATGTAGGGGATGTCTTCCTTCTCGAGCATGCGGGCCAGGTTCTGGCCGCACCGGCCATAGCCGCAGATGATGACGTGCTTGCTGGTGTTGATCGACTTGCGCGCAATCGTGGTCATTTGCAGCGATTGCTGCAGCCATTCGCTGGCCACCAGCTTCATCACGATGGTGTTGCTGTGCAGGACGATGAAGGGCGTGGCCAGCATCGACAACACCATGCTGGCCAGCACCGGGTTGAGCAGCTGGGGCGGGATGACCCCGTTTTGCGCACCCAGGGTCAGCAGCACGAAACCGAATTCGCCCGCTTGCGCAAGGTACAAGCCGGTGCGCAGAGCCACGCCATGGCTGGCCCCATACACCTTGGCCAGACCCGCCACCAGTACCAGTTTGAACAGCACAGGCAGGGTCAGCAACATCAGCACCAGCGGCCAGCGCTCGAACACGATGTACCAGTCTAGCATCATGCCGATGGTGATGAAAAACAGACCCAGCAATACATCGTGGAAAGGGCGGATGTCCAGTTCCACCTGGTGCTTGTATTCGGTTTCTGAAATCAGCATGCCGGCGATGAAGGCGCCCAGTGCCAGGCTCAGGCCAGCCAGCTCGGTCAGCCAGGCCAGGCCCAGGGTGACCAGCAGAAGGTTGAGTACGAACAGTTCTTCGCTTTTGCGCCGTGCCACCAGCGTGAGCCACCAGCGCATGAGGCGCTGCCCGCCGGTCAGCAGCAGGGCAATCAGCACGGCGGCTTTCAGGCCGGCAATCAGCAAGGCGGTGAACAGTTCTTCAGGGGGGGAACCAAGCGCCGGAATCAGCACCAACAGCGGCACCACAGCCAGATCCTGAAAGAGCAGCACACCCACGACACGCTTGCCGTGCTCGGATTCGATTTCCAGCCGGTCGGCCATGAGTTTGATGACGATGGCGGTGCTGCTCATGGCCATGGCGCCTGACAGGGCCAGGGCGGTCTGCCACTCCATCTTCCAGAGGGTTGGCGCCAGTGTGGCCAGAAAGAGTGAGGCGCAGGTGACGATGAGCAATGTCAGCAGCACCTGCAGCAGACCCAGGCCAAACACATGCCGCCGCATGGCGCGCAGTTTGGGCAGGTTGAACTCCAGCCCGATGACGAACATGAGGAACACCACGCCAAACTCGGCCAGGTGCTGGATGCCCGAGGAATTCTGGGCCAGCGCCAGGGCGTTGGGGCCAATGACCACACCCACCGCCAGGTAGCCCAGCATGGGTGGCAGGCGCAACATGCGGCAGCCCACCACGCCCAGGACGGCGGCCAGCAGATACAGCAGTGTCAACTCCAGTGCGTTCATGCCTTGATCCTACCAATGGAATGTGCCTTCTGCCGGTGCCCGCGGCGGGAATCTGGTGGTGGTTTTGCCTGCATCAAGGCGGCCGATAAAATGCCCGCATGACCCTTTCTGCTCCCAACTTGCTGCAGCTGGCCCGTGACACCCTCGACATCGAGTCCGCGGCGTTGCAAGGCCTCAAGGCCCGCCTCGATGACCGTTTTGTGCGTGCGGTAGAGATGATTCTGGGCGTGAAAGGGCGTGTGGTCGTGACCGGCATGGGCAAAAGTGGTCACATCGGACGCAAGATTGCGGCCACGCTGGCCTCCACCGGCACGCCAGCCATGTTCGTTCATCCGGCCGAAGCCAGCCATGGCGACCTGGGCATGATCAAGGCGGTCGATGTGGTACTGGGCATTTCCAACAGCGGCGAGAGCGATGAGCTGGTGGCCATCCTGCCGGTGCTCAAGCGCCAGGGTGTGCCCCTGATCGCCATGACCGGCGGGCTGCAATCTTCGCTGGCCCGCCATGCCGATGTGGTCCTCGACAGCTCGGTCGAGAAGGAAGCCTGTCCGCTCAACCTGGCGCCCACCGCCAGTACCACGGCCCAGCTGGCTCTGGGCGATGCGCTGGCCGTGGCCTTGCTCGATGCCCGGGGTTTCAAGCCCGAGGACTTTGCCCGTTCACACCCCGGCGGCTCATTGGGCCGGCGTTTGCTCACCCACGTGAGCGATGTGATGCGCTCAGGCGATCAGGTGCCTTGCGTTCTGCCTGAGGCCGGGTTCAGCGAACTCATGCGCGAGATGAGTCACAAAGGGCTGGGTGCATCGGCCGTCGCCGATGCACAAGGGCGTGTGCTGGGCATCTTCACCGACGGCGACTTGCGACGCCTGATCGAGAAAGGTCAGGATCTGCGAGCGCTCAAAGCCGCCGAAGTCATGCATGCGCATCCGCGCACCATCCGCCAGGACGCACTGGCGGTGGAGGCGGCCGACATGATGGAGCAGCACCGCATCACCAGCATCCTGGTGGTCGATGAGCAGGGCGTGCTGTGTGGCGCCCTCAACACCAACGACCTGATGCGCGCCAAGGTGATCTGATGCAGCAACTGGTGCCCTTGCTGAATTACCCGCCCGAACTGCTGCTCCAGGCCCAGGGCATCCGGGTGGTCTTCTTTGACGTCGATGGTGTGCTGACCGATGGGGGCCTGTATTTTTCCGAGTCGGGCGAATCGCTCAAATGCTTTTCCGTACTTGATGGCCAGGGCCTGAAGCTCTTGCAGCAGGCGGGCATCACACCGGTGGTGATCACCGGGCGGGACTCTGCGCCGTTGCGCCTGCGCATGAAAGCGCTGGGCATCACGCATGCGAAGTTCGGCACCGAAGACAAGCGCCCGGCGGCAGAAGCCTTTCTGCAGGAGCTGGGGCTGGACTGGTCGCAGGCTGCGGCCATGGGGGATGACTGGCCCGATTTGCCCGTGATGCAGCGTGTGGCCTTTGCCTGTGCCCCTGCCAACGCGCACGTCCAGAACAAAGCCGTTGCGCACCACGTGACCGCCGAGTGCGGTGGCCAGGGAGCTGCACGTGCTTTCTGCGATCTGCTGCTGGTGGCGGGCGGCCACTATGCGCGCCTGCTGGCCCAGGTGGGTGTTTCGGCCCACAAAGGCCCCTCGGCATGACTTCGCGGTGGGCGCTGCGCCGGGCGCTGGACCGTCTGACCCTGTATTTGCCGCTGCTGGCGATGGCTGTGCTGGCGATGGCCAGCTGGTGGCTGGTGCGCAGCATGCCCGATCTGTGGGGGGATGCCTCCGAGCGGCCGGTTCGCAAGGACCCGGACTACCACCTGGAGCGTTTCACCACCCAGGTCTTCAATGCCCAAGGGCAACGCATCCGCTCCGTCAGTGGTGACAAGGCCCGGCATTACCCGGACAGCGATGAGCTGCACATCGACGAGGTGCGTTTCTCGGCCGTCAATGAAGAGGGCGTGGAGGTGACGGCCACGGCCCGGCGCGGCATCGCCACCGGCGATGGCGAGCGTGTAACGTTGCTGGGGCAGGTGCATGTGGTGCGCCCCGCGCACGGGCAGACGCCCCGGATTGAACTGCATGGCGAGCGTCTGGTGGCTTTGCAAAAGCAGGAAAAGCTGCTGTCCGATCTCCCGGTCGAGATCCTGCGTGACCGGGACCGTTTTTTGGCCAACGGCCTGGACTTCGACATGAAGTCCGGTCAGTACCAGCTCAGCGGGCGGGTCCGCGGAACGCTTCAGCCACAGACGCGATGAGCGCTGCCCATCTGGTGTTCATCACTGGCGCCTCCAGTGGCATCGGTTGGGCGTTGGCGCAGGCCTGTCTCGAACGCGGATGGTCGGTGGCCCTGGTGGCCCGTCGCGCAGACGCCTTGCGCGAGCAATTGCAAGCGCAGTCCTGGCCTACAGAGCGCTGGAGGGTCTGGGCGGCCGATGTGACCGATGCTGCGGCCATGCAGGCGGTGGCGCAGGAATGCATGGCCAGCCTGGGCTTGCCCGACATCGTGATCGCGAATGCCGGCATCAGCCTGGGAGTGGACACGGCCGAGGCCGAGGACCTGGCGGTGTTTGACGAAGTGATGCGCACCAACGTCCTCGGGGTGGTGCACACCTTCCACCCCTTCATGGCCGCGATGCGTGCGCGCCGATCGGGGCGGCTGGTGGGCATCGCCAGCGTCGCCGGCATCCGGGGCTTACCCGGGCACGGCGCGTATTGCGCCAGCAAGGCCGCTGTGATCAGCTATTGCGAGAGTCTGAGGGGGGAGTTGGGTCAGCAAGGTGTGCAGGTGAGCGTGATCGTGCCTGGTTACGTGGCCACGCCGTTGACGGCACGCAACCGATACCCCATGCCTTTTCTGATGCAGCCCGAGGCGTTTGCCCGTGAGGCTTTGCAGGTCATTGTGTCTGGGACGAGTTATCGGGTCATTCCGTGGCCCATGGCCATCGTGGCCAAGCTGCTTCGCGTTTTGCCCGATGCCTGGTTTGACCACCTGCTGCGGGGGCGCCAGCGCAAGCATCGGCATACCGAGCGCTGAAAACAACAAAGGCCCCGAAGGGCCTTTGTGTTGTCATGTTGACGCAGCTCAGTAGCTGTTGCCACCGCCGTAGCCGCCGCCACCGCCTTCGCGGCGACCACCGCCGCGGGGACCCGTACCGTAGGGGCTGCGGAAGCCGCCGCCACCGCCTTCGCCGTAGCCGCCACCGCCTTCACGGCGACCACCGCCGTAGCCACCGCCGCCACCGCCGTAGCCACCACCACCGCGCGGGCCGCCAAAGCCGCCGCCACCGCTGCGGGGGGGGCGTGCTTCCATCGGACGGGCTTCGTTGACCACCACGTTGCGGCCACCCAGGGACTGGCCGTTCATGCCTTCGATGGCGGCTTGCGCTTCGGCATCGCTGCCCATCTCGACAAAGCCGAAACCTTTGGAACGACCGGTGTCGCGCTCCATCATGACTTTGGCGCTGGTGACGGCGCCGAAAGCGCCAAACGCCTGTTCCAGATCGCCGTCACGCACCGAATAAGGCAGGTTGCCGACGTAAAGTTTGTTGCCCATGAAGGGACTCCTCAAAACAAAATAACACGCGATGGAGCCCCGAAAGCGCTTTCAGCACACTTGAGCGAAACTGACCTGGTCACCGCAAACATGCTTAACCCCGGAGGGTAAAGCGAAACCCATTATGCGCGATAAATGGGTTTTGCCAAGTGCGGGCTATCCCGCAAGGCGCGTCCTTGCTGGCTTTGGGTGAGTCGGCGCACGCATTACCAACTCACTTCGCGGTCGGGCGTGGCGCTGATCTTGTGCACCGACAGGTCGGCGCCTTCGTATTCCTCTTCGGCGCTGAGTTTCAGGCCCACGGTGGCCTTGAGCACGCCATACACCACCAAACCGCCCAGTGCGGCCCAGGCCACGCCCATGCCAGTGCCGATCAGCTGGGCCGTGAAACTCACGCCACCCAGGCCGCCCAGGGACTGGCTGCCGAAAATGCCGGCGGCGATACCGCCCCAGGTGCCGCACAGGCCATGCAAGGGCCAGACACCCAGCACATCGTCGATCTTCCATTTGTTCTGCGTCAACGTGAACATCCCCACGAACAAAGCGCCTGCAATCGCACCCACCATCAGGGCGCCGAACGGGTGCATCAGGTCGGAGCCGGCACACACGGCAACCAGACCCGCCAGCGGGCCGTTGTGCACGAAGCCTGGATCGTTCTTGCCCATGATCAGTGCCGTCAGGGTGCCGCCGACCATGGCCATCAGCGAGTTCACGGCAACCAGACCGGAGATCTTGTCCAGGGTCTGTGCACTCATCACGTTGAAGCCGAACCAGCCCACGATGAGGATCCAGGCGCCCAGTGCAAGGAAGGGAATGTTCGACGGCGGGTGGGCCGACATGGCACCGTCCTTGCGGTAGCGGTTGTAGCGGGCACCCAGCAGCAGCACGGCGGGCAATGCGATCCAGCCTCCCACGGCATGCACCACCACGGAGCCGGCGAAATCGTGGAATTCTTCGCCAGTGATGGCCTTGATCCAGGTCTGCACGCCAAAGTGCTGGTTCCAGGCAATGCCCTCAAAGAAGGGGTAAATGAAACCCACAATCACGGCGGTGGCAATCAGCTGCGGCCAGAACTTGGCACGCTCGGCGATGCCACCCGAGATGATGGCGGGGATGGCTGCGGCGAAAGTCAGCAGAAAAAAGAACTTGACCAGGTCATAGCCGTTTTTGGCTGCCAGTTCCTGGGCGCTGACGAAGAAACCAGTGCCGTAGGCCACGCCGTAGCCGATGACGAAATACACCACGGTCGAGATCGAAAAGTCGACCAGGATTTTGACCAGGGCGTTGACCTGGTTTTTCTTGCGGACGGTGCCCAGCTCCAGAAAGGCAAAGCCGGCATGCATGGCCAGCACCATGATGCCGCCCAGCAAGATGAAAAGCGCATCTGCGCCCTGTTTCAGTGCATCCATGAACTTTTTGGGGTGTTGTTGATTGATGTTGGTGCGTCTTTTGGGACAAAAGACTTTGTGCACCAGATTCAAGCAACAACCGTTCCAATTTGATGCGTGTCAGGGTTGCCCCATGCTTTTGCACAGAAAAGAGGCATTTCCGAGCTCTCTTATGATCATCCGCATCATGGAAGCCTTTCTGATTTCTACAGGGATCGTCGCTCTCGCCGAAATGGGCGACAAGACCCAGCTGCTGTCCCTGGTGCTGGCCGCCCGGTTCCGCAAGCCTTGGCCCATCGTGCTGGGCATTCTGGTGGCCACGCTGGCCAACCACGCGCTGGCCGGTGCCGTGGGCAGCTGGGTGACCACGCTGCTCGGGCCCGATGTGCTGCGCTGGGTGTTGGGCCTGTCCTTCATCGCGATGGCGGTGTGGATGCTGATCCCGGACAAGCTCGATGAGGACGAGGGCAACGATGCCCCGCGCATGGGCGTGTTCATGACCACGGTGGTGGCCTTCTTCCTGGCCGAGATGGGCGACAAGACCCAGATCGCCACCGTCATGCTTGCCGCGCAGTACAACGCCTGGGCCTGGGTGGTCGCAGGCACCACGCTGGGCATGATGGTTGCCAACGCGCCGGTGGTCTGGTTGGGCGATGCGATCACCAAGCGCGTGCCGATCGCGCTGGTGCACAAAGTGTCGGCAGCGATTTTTGTTGTGCTGGGCGTATTGGCGCTGACAGGTTGGGCCTGACTCAGACTCTGGGTTGGCGCAGGTAGATGGTCCAGTACACCCCACCGACCAACACCGCGCCACCGGCCAGGTTGCCCAGAATCACGGGCGCCAGATTGCCCAGCATGCCTTGCCAGGTGACGAGTACGCCATCGGCCAGCACGCCCGAGGCTTGCAGCAGCATGGCTTGCGGCATGAGGTACATGTTGGCGATGCTGTGCTCGAAACCGGCTGCTACAAAGGCCATCACCGGGAACATCACGGCCACCGCCTTGTCGACCACACTGCGCCCGCCCATGGCCATCCACACGGCCATGCACACCAGGATGTTGCACAGCACACCGCGCGCAAAAGCACTCCAGAACGGCAGGGCCTGCTTGGCCAGGGCGATCTGCACCACCTTCTGGCCCACCGCGCCGGCATTCATGCTGGTGTGTCCGCTGACAAAGACCAACCAGGCCAGACCGATGGCGCCCACCAGATTGCCCAGGCAGACGATCAGCCAGTTGCGCAGCACCTGGGCGCTGGTGATGCGCCCATCGGCCCAGGCCATGACCAGCAGGTTGTTGCCAGTGAAGAGTTCTGCCCCTGCTACCACCACCATCAGCAGGCCCAGCGAGAACACCAGGCCACTCAAGAAAGTGCTGGCCGCAAAGCCCAGACTGGTGTCGGCACGCACCATGACCGAGAGCATGGCCCCCAGGCCAATGAAAGCGCCCGCCAGCACACTGAGCATGGCCAGCGGGAGCAGGGCCATGCGGGCCTTGGTCTCGCCGGCAGCTTCGACGCGGCGGGCGATCTCGACCGGGGTGTAGGCATTGAGGCTGTCGGTGTCGGGCATGTCGAACTCCTGGCGAAGACTTATACTAACGCCAGCGCCGATTTGCTCCAGCTTGCGGGCGCGGGGGTCTGACCAAGCCCCAAGAAATGCAGCTAAAGAGGTTGGCCTGCCCGGTTTCGCTTCTTTGGCGTCACCGGGTTTTTTGTTTTCAGTCATGAGTTTTGTTGCCACCCCTCAGTCGATGACGTTCGACGCACCGCTGCAGTTGCAAAGCGGTGCGCAGATCCGTGGCTACCAGCTGGCCTACGAGACCTACGGCACGCTCAATGCCGACAAGTCCAACGCGGTGCTGATCTGCCACGCGCTCAACGCCTCGCACCATGTGGCCGGCGTGTATGCCGAGCAGCCGAGCAATCTGGGCTGGTGGGACAACATGATCGGCCCCGGCAAGCCGGTCGACACCGACAAGTTTTTCGTGATCGGCGTGAACAACCTGGGCTCCTGCTTTGGCTCCACCGGCCCCATGCACATCAACCCCGACACCGGCAAGGTGTACGGCGCCGACTTCCCGGTGGTGACGGTAGAAGACTGGGTCAACGCGCAGGCCCGCTTGCTGGATGCGCTGGGCATCGAACAACTGGCCGCCGTGATGGGCGGCAGTCTGGGCGGTATGCAGGCGCTCTCCTGGACGCTGCAGCACCCGCAGCGCGTGCGCCACGCGGTGGTGGTGGCCAGCGCGCCCAACCTGAACGCCGAGAACATCGCCTTCAATGAGGTGGCGCGCCGCGCCATCGTGACCGATCCGGACTTCCACGAAGGGCATTTCTATCAGCATGGCGTAGTGCCCAAGCGTGGCCTGCGCATCGCGCGCATGATCGGCCACATCACCTACCTGAGCGACGATGTGATGAACGAAAAGTTCGGTCGCGAGTTGCGCAACGCGGTGAACAGCCCGACCGGCTACAAATACTCCACCCAGGACGTGGAATTCCAGATCGAGAGCTACCTGCGCTACCAGGGCGACAAGTTCAGCGAATACTTTGACGCCAACACCTATTTGCTGATCACCCGTGCGCTGGACTACTTTGACCCGGCCCGTGCGCACGGCGGCGATCTGGCCAAGGCGCTGGCGGTGGCGCGGTGCAAGTTCCTGCTGGTCAGCTTCACGACCGACTGGCGTTTTTCGCCTGCGCGCAGCCGCGAGATCGTGCAGGGTCTGATCGCCAACGGCCGCGACGTGAGCTATGCCGAGATTGACGCGCCGCACGGACACGACGCCTTTTTGTTGGACGACCCCCGTTACCTGAACGTGGTGCGGGCCTATTTTGAGCAAACGGTTGCAGGGGGTGTGCAATGAGTGACGCCTCGATTCAACACGCCATTGCTCGCCTGGTGCCCGAAGGCTCACGCGTGCTCGACTTGGGCTGCGGTGACGGCGCGCTGCTCGAACACCTGCAGCGCGAACGCGGCTGCAGCGGTTATGGTGTGGAGCTGGACGATGCCAATGTGCTGGCCTGCGTCCAGCGCGGCGTGAACGTGCTGCAGCTCAACCTCGATCAGGGCCTGAAGGTGTTTGATGACCAGAGCTTTGACGTGGTGCTGCAGATCGACACCCTGCAGCATTTACGCAATGCCGAAGTGATGCTGCGCGAGACGGCCCGCGTGGGCAAGATCGGCATCGTGGCCTTTCCCAACTTTGCCCACTGGTTCAACCGCCTGAGCGTGCTGCGCGGCCGCATGCCGGTGACCAAGCGCCTGCCCTACCAGTGGTACGACACGCCCAACATCCGTGTGGGCACGCTGGCCGACTTTGCCGAGCTGGCCCGAAAGAACCAACTGGACATTCTCGATTCGTTTGGTCTGCAGGACGGCGAGGTGGTGCGCTGGTTGCCGAACCTGCGGGCCGGCACCGCCGTCTTCAAGCTGCAGCGCCGCTGAAAACAGATCGGAAGAGCGTCGTGTAGGGACAGAGTGTAGACGAGC
>CAXRGK010000080.1:0-4883 GCA_964230145.1 Burkholderiaceae bacterium
GCCAGCTTTTCGTTGATGGCGTCTTCCACGTTCTTGGCCAGCGCATCCGGGTAACGATCTGCATCGGTCAGGTTGTAGGTCACGCTGTAGGTGTTGGTGCCTTCGGTCACGTCCATGGTGATGGTGGCGGTACCGGCAGCGGCGGTGCCGACGGCCGTGCTCAGGGCTGTGGCGCTGTAGGCGCCTCCGGTGACGCTGGCCGAAGTGGAGGTTTTCTTCGTCGTCTGGTCGTCGAGCGAGTACATCTCCACCGTGCCCGACGACGGGATCACGCGCGGGTCACTCTTGGGCAGCACATCGCCGTATTTGTTGATGTAGAAGGCGCTGCCGAACGCGTCCTGCGCCTGCAGCAGGGCGGGCTTGACCAGGGTGTCGCCCACATAGAAGTAGGTTTGCCATTTGCTCTGCGGCAAGGCCTGGCCCTGGCTGGCGTTCTGCGTCTTGACGTAATAGACGGTGGCCAGGTAGCCGTTGCCGCCACTGTCGTACACGGTCAGGGCCGTGCTCTTGTTGTAGGTGGCCGGGTTGGTGCGGTCGAAATCGGCGGTGATGACCTGAGAGTCGGCCGGCAGGTTCAGGCCCAGCTGGATCTTGGTGGTTTCAATGGCCTGGCCCGAGGTCTTGGGCGGGATGGTCAGGGCCGCCAGGTTGGTCAGGTCGGCCTTGCCGGACGAGTCCACCGACGCGGCCATCAGGCGCTGCCCCGTGGAGTTGACCACGTTGTTCTGGTCGTTCAGGGTGAAGGAGCCGTTGCGGGTATAGATGTCCTGCAGGCCGTCGGGCGACTTGAGCGGGAAGAAGCCGTCACCCGTGATGGCCAGGTCCAGCGAGTTGCCAGAGGTGGACACGTTGCCCTGGCTGAATTCCTGACTCACCTGCTTGAGGGCCACACCCTGACCGATCTGGCCCGAGGCTTTCTGCAGCGGAGAGGTCGAGAAGATGTCACCGAAATTGGCACGCGAGCGTTTGAAGCCCGAGGTGCCCACGTTGGCGATGTTGTTGGAAGTGACGGCCAGCTGTGCCGTGGCAGAGTTCAGACCGGTCAGTGAGGTGTAGAACGACATGGTGGGCTTCTCCTGGGAATTCGGGGGTTACATGCCAATGCGCTGGACGTTTTTGAGCAGCACGCTCTGGTTGCCGTCGACCTGCAGGCTGACGGCGCCATCGCTGGCGTTGGTGCTGATGGCGCGCACGGTGGTCATGGTGTTGACGGGAACCGTGGTGGTCTTGCCGTTGACCACGGCTTGCGCGACCAGGCGGTAATTGCCGGCGGGGGCACGGTTGCCCATGGCGTCCAGACCATCCCAGCTCAGCGAGGCCGTGCCCGGGTTCTGGGGGCCGGCAATCAGGTCCTGCACGGTGCGGCCTTTGCTGTCCTGGATGGTCAGCTGGATGCCGCTGGCGCCCGTGGGCAGGTCGATGGTGGCGTCGATGCCACCGCTTTCGCCCAGCGCTGTGGGCACATCGGCCATCGACACCTTTTTGCCGATCAGGTTGGCGCTGCCGAGCATGCGCTCGGAGGACATGGTGTTGACGAAATTCTCCAGCGAGGTTTGCATGTTGGTCAGGGCCTCGAGCTGTGAGAATTGCGCCAGCTGGGCCACGAAAGCTTCGTTCTTGACCGGGTCCAGCGGGTTCTGGCTCTTGAGCTGGGCCGTGAACAGGGTCAGGAAATCCTGCTTGCCCATTTCACTGCTGGTTTTGCTGTTGCCGGTGGTCTTGAGGTCTTCATACCGCGTGACGTTCTTGAGCAGGCTCGAAGAAGTCAGCGGCAGGCCGTTTGAGGTGGTGGTGCTCATGGTTCAGTTCCCGTTCACGACTTGGTGATGTCCAGCGTGCGCAGCATCAGCTGGCGCGCGGTGTTGATCACTTCGACGTTGTTCTGGTAAGAGCGGGCAGCGGCCATCATTTCGACCATTTCCGTCACCTCGCTCACGTTGGACTGGTAGACGTAGCCTTCCTTGTCGGCCAGCGGGTTCTTGGGATCGGACACGCGGCGGGGCGCGGTCGGGTCATCGACGATGCCGGCCACCATCACGCCACCCACATAGGGTGCGCCGGCATGGGTCATCTCTTCATTGACCAGCGCCTTGAACACCGTTCGCTTGCCGCGAAAGGCTTCGTCTTCCTTGCCCGAGACCGTGCCCGCGTTGGCCAGGTTGGAGGCGGTGGCGTTCATCCGCGTGATCTGGGCGTTCAGGGCGGTGCCTGCGATGCCGAAGATATTGGAAATGCTCATGATCAATCGCCCCTCAAGGCCTTGCGCAGGCCGCTGATGCGGTTTTCCAGGAATTGCAGGGTGGCCTGGTAATCGGCAGCGGCCTTGCCGTATTGCGCCTGCTCGACACTCATTTCCACCGTGTTGCCGTCAAACGAGGTGTTGAAGGGCACGCGGTAGAGCAGACCCGACTCCGACGCGGCCTCGCCACTGCTGAAATGCTGGCCGCGGGTGGCCGTGATGGCGAGTTCTTGCGCCTGCGTGCCGCTGAGCACCGACTTGAAGTCGATGTCGCGCGCCTTGTAGGACGGCGTGTCGGCGTTGGCAATGTTCTGTGCCAACACTTCCAGACGCCGGCCTTTGACTTGCAAGGCCTGGTCATGGATGCCCAGTGTCCGGTTCAGCAGATTCATCGTGGTCTTTCGTGAGCGCCATGCCGCTTTTTTGACGGCGGGCGCTCAAGTTGTTGCGTTTCATGCCGATGTCTGCAATTCCCGTGCCATGCGGTTTGTCGGCATTTGCCGGGTCCGGGCGGCAAGTTCTGTCACGTCGGCGGCAAGGCTTTGCCGGCACTTGCGGGGGATGCTGCCTGCCGGGCGAACGGTCTGGCCCCTTGGCGCCGAACGCTCAGGGCAAGGATGGCGCCGGCATGTGGCGTGCCCATTGCTGTACGGCAGCGCGCGCTTGCCCGCCGAGCAGCACAGCATTGGTGTGGGCATACAGCCCGGCCACCAAGGAGTTGCGCGTGATGGGCTTTTGCCGGTCCCGGTCGACATGCAGGTAACTGGCCTGCGGGCCTGGGATGTCGAGTGCCACGTCCCGGCGCTTCTCGCTGCGGGCGGCCGGCATGAGCACACTCAAATAGAGATCGTCCAGGCTCAGCGGCGCTTGTGCGCTGTCCGTGCCCAGCCCGACCTGGGTGAAATAGCGCTTCACCAGATCGAGTTGCTGCAGCAGCGGAACACCCAGAATGGCCTTCGGGTTGTCGCGAAAGCCGACGCTGGCCGCGCCGCGGGCAGGACCGTCGCAGAACTGGATGACGCCATGGCAGTGGCCATTGCTGGCTTTGGGGTTCATGCCCCCGCTTTCCATGAGGGTCAGGCGGGCAAAGTCGTCGGGCGAAAAACGGAAGCGTTCGGACATCGCCAGCACCCGTGCTCGCACGGCCGACACGTCCTCAGGCGGGACAAAGCCCTTGTCCACTGCCCGCAACAGCGTCTGTTCCAGAACGGGGTGGTCCTGAGCGGCCATGCCGGAGGCCGCAGGCGCGCCTGTGCTGCTGACGCCACCTGGTGTGAGCGTTGCAGGGACATGCGAGGCAGTGCGCCAATGCCGGCTGGCCAGTGCGTTTTCGGTGGCAGTGAAGGCGGCGCCAGGCGGGTTGTTGGTTCTGGCCAGCGCCGGCAGCTGCAGCCGTGCAAAGTCCACGGATTGCCCGGGCAGGATGCGGTCGGGGTTGCGGATGCCGTTGTCTGCGGCCACCTGGTGCGCCAGCCGGTAGGCCTGGCTTTCCGTGATGGGCAGCCCTTGCTGGCGGTAATGCGCCTTGACCAGGCCGATCAGGGTGTCGCCTGTCTGCACTTCGACCCTGGAGCTGCCGCTGGCCACGTGGGACAAGACCTGACCGAAGCGAGAAGCCGCGTTGCCATCGGCTGCCAGACCCTGGCCCGGCAGCGCAGGCGAAGCCGTGCCGGCCCGAAGCGGGGCCAGCATGGAGGGGGCGGCGTTCAGCAAGGCCATGGAGCTGGTATCTTTTTTGCATCAGAGGGTTCAGAAAGCCTTGAACTGTCAAAACTTCCACACCCATGAACCCCATGAAGCAAACCTTGTGCCGACGCTGGCTGAACCAGGCCTGCCGCGCCTGTGTGTGGCTGATCCTGGCCGGCGGTCTGGCGCATGCGGGCTGGGCGGCGGCGGCCAAGAACCGGTCTGAGCCCAAGCCGGCCTCGGTCAGCCCCGAGGAGCAACTGACGCAGTCGGTCACCCAATGGGTCGGTCGTCAGCAAGGCGTACGGCCCGATCAGGTCCAACTGCAGCCGCTGGACCCCCGTGTGCGGGTGCAGGCCTGCGCCAGGGCGCTGAACATGGATTTGCCTTTCTCCAGCACCGAGACGGTCCGGGTGCGTTGCCCGGAGCCGGTCTGGCAGCTGTATGTGCGGGTGCAAAACGGGGCCCCAGACGCCCGCCAGGGCTGGAACGCCCCGACGGGTGGGGCGCCGGTGGGTGAGCAGCGCCGCCAGGTGCTGGTCACTTCGACCCATCTGTCGCGGGGCATGACCCTGCAGGCCCAGGATGTCCGCCTTGCGACGGTGGCGGTGCCGGCCAGTGCGGGCACCTGGGTGGACAACCCGGCCGAAATCCTGCACGCCGAGGTGCTGCGCGATTTGCCTGCCGGCACCCCGTTGCGCCGCTCGGACCTGCGCCCCAGCATCCTGGTCAAGCGGGGGCAGCTGGTGCAGCTGTCGGTAGGGCAAAGCCGTGGTTTCATGGTGTCGGCACGGGTCGAGGCCATGCAGGACGGGCGCATGGGGGAGCAGATCAAATTGCGCAATCCGGAATCGGGTCGCTTGCTGACCGGTGTGGTCAAGGGGCCCAACGCGGTCGAAGGGCTGTGAGGGCAGGGAAGTCAAAAAAGATGAAAATCCGGGCTCAAGTTCCAGAAACT
>CAXRGK010000081.1:0-4802 GCA_964230145.1 Burkholderiaceae bacterium
CCACCAGGTCACCCACAAGGCCACCCCCAGCATCATGCCGGGCACGATGCCCGCCATGAACAGCTTGGAAATGGACACATTGCCTGCTACGCCAAAAATCACGAAGCCAATGGAGGGGGGTATCACCGGGGCGATGATGCCAGCCGAAGCGATCAGTCCTGCCGAGCGGGCCTTGTCATGCCCTGCCGCGACCATCATGGGCATGAGCAAGGCGGCCAGCGCTGCTGCGTCGGCCACGGCCGATCCCGACAGGGCAGCCATGATCACGGCCGCCATGATGGTCACATAACCCAGTCCACCCTTGATGTGCCCCACCAGGGCCATCGCAAAGTTCACGATGCGGCGCGAGAGGCCACCCGCATTCATCACTTCTCCAGCCAGCATGAAAAAGGGCACCGCCAGCAAGGGAAAACTGTTGGCACCTTCCATCAGGTTCTGGGCCAGGATCTGTGCGTCAAACATGTCCATGTGCCACATCAGCGCCACCCCGCACACCAGCAGCGAAAACGCGATCGGAACACCCAATGCCATGGCCCCAATCAGGGACACCAGAAAAATCGTGATCGTCATCTCTTTGCTCCCCTCAGACCTTGTTCTGATCGCCACCATGTGGCGTTTCTTCGGACTCCTGAATGGTCACCAATTCATCGTCCCGCAACTTGCCACCCAGCAGACGCAACAGTTCGGTCAGGATGATCAATCCGCCCAGGATGGCAAAGAGCATCCCAGGCAAGTAAAGCCAGCTCATTGAAACTTCCATCACAGCGCTGGTGGAATCCAGATTGATCACCGCCTGGGCATAAGACCCAGCGAACAGCAGGTAGCAGATCCACAGCATCAAACCGTGGGACAGCAAGAAACAGATCTTCTTGCCCGCAGCACCCAAACGGCCCACCAGCATGTCGGTGCCCAGATGACCATGCTCTTTGAGTGCAACGATGGCGCCCAGAAAAATCATCCAAACAAACAGCCAGCGCGACAGCTCCTCGGACAAAGTGATCCCCGAATTCAATGCATAGCGCATGAACACATTGCCGAACACCAGCACCACCATGACCGCAAGGCATGCCGCGATCAGTCCGTTGAGGACATGGCAATAACCATCTATGAATTTTTTGAGCATGCATCGACTCCGGTAGGGAATGTCTGTAATGTACGAACTGGTTAGTATTCGAAATAGAGTAGTTACCCTTATCCGGCAGGATCAGAGCCGCCTAGCTGTTATTCATTTTTGGCATATCCAACGAAGCGCAACAGCAGCTGCACGACGTGCTCGCGCTGAAGCGTTTCGGCCTTGGTTTTCGGGTCATCACGATCAAAAATCGTGCCGAAGGTGTAGCGATTGGACACGTTGAAAACGGTCAGGGCGGAGATCACGGCATGGATGTCCAACGGATCCAGACCAGGACGGAACACCCCCTGCACCACCCCACGGTCGTACAGACCGCGAATGGAATCGATCGCCTTGACGTTGAGCTGGCGGATGCCCTTGCTCTGACGCAGGTACTCGGCACGGTGGATGTTCTCGCTCATCACCAGGCGTATGAAATCCTCGTTGTCGCGGTGGTGGTCATAGGTGAACTCGACCAGCCGCCGCAGGGCCGCCGCGGGCGCCAGATCGTCCAGGTGCAGATCGGCCTCGATGCTGCGCATGCGGCGGTACGCCTCTTCGAGCACCGCCAGGTACAAACCGTCCTTGCTGCCGAAGTAGTAATAGATCATCCGCTTGCTGGTGCGCGTGGCCGCCGCAATCTCGTCGATGCGCGCGCCCGCCAGGCCTTTGTCGGCAAACTCGTGGGTCGCCACTTCCAGGATTTCGGCCATGGTGCGCGCCGGGTCATTGGTGCGCCCTTCCCGGCTTGCGGATTCATCGTCCTTTGCGATCGCTTCCGAATGTACTAACTGGTTCATACACGAAGTATACGAACACACGCCCCCCGGACAGTGATGGGAATTACCCGCGGTTTTGTGCGCAGGCCAGTGGCGCCCCGCCCTGGCCGCTGGCTCAGACCAGCGGGACGGTCAGCTGGCGGATCACGCCCTGCGTATCAGGACGCACGCCACGCCACCACAGGAACGCCTCGGCCGCCTGCTCAGCCAGCATGCCCACGCCGTCAGCCAGACGGGTGACGCCCGCCTGCTTTGCCAGCTGGAGAAAGGGCGTCAGGCCCTTGCCATAGGCCAGCTCGTAGGCCAGTGCGCCAGGGGCGAACACCGAAGACGGCAAGGGCGGCAGCTGCGCCGTCAGGCTGGCAGAAGTCGCGTTGAACACCACATCGAACTGCCTGCCCTGCAGCTGGTCGTAGCCCAGGCCCTGCACCGGCACATTGCTGCTCTGGTGCTGGCGGCCCAGCGCCGCCAGCTCTTCGGCCTTGGCCACCGTTCGGTTGACGATCACCAGCTCGGCTGGCTGCTCGGCCAGGAACGGCAGCAGCGCACCGCGCGTGGCCCCTCCGGCCCCCAGCACCAGCACGCGCCGGCCCTGGAGTGGGCAGCCCAGGTTGTGCACCACGTCGCGCACCAGGCCCACGCCATCAAAATTTTCGGCATACACACGCCCGCCTTCGAACTTCATGGCGTTCACGGCACCGGCCATCTGCGCGCTGGGCGCCAGATCGGTGGCATAGGCAAAAGCGTCCAGCTTGAAAGGCGCAGTCACGTTCATGCCTTTGCCACCTGCCGCCCGAAAAGCATCCACCGCGCCGGCAAACCCGCCGACCGGCCCCAGCACTTTGGTGTATTCCATGTCCTGTGCGGTCACCTGCGCAAACGCGGTGTGGATCAGCGGGGACTTGCTCTGTTCAATGGGGTTGCCGATCACGGCGTAGCGGTCTGTCATGGGAAATTCTGAAAGCAATAAGGGGGCCGAAGCCCCCAGATGGGACAGGCCTGGCCTGTCCGTTCGGCTCGCGCAGAGTTTACCGCGCAGGTCCTGCCATCAGCCGCCCAGCTGCTGCTCCAGCTGGTGCAGCACCTGGTAGCAGGGCAGCACCTGGGCCACGCTGGAATTGGGCTCGCGGCCTTCGCGGATGGCGGCGAAGAACTCGCGGTCCTGCAGCTCGATGCCGTTCATGCTCACATCAACCTTGGACACGTCGATCTTTTCTTCCTTGCCGTTGAACAGGTCGTCGTAGCGGGCGATGTAAGTGCCGGTGTCGCCGATGTAGCGGAAGAAGGTGCCCAGCGGGCCGTCGTTGTTGAACGACAGGCTGAGCGTGCAGATCGCGCCGTTGGCGGCCTTGAGCTGGATGCTCATGTCCATGGCGATGCCCAGCGTCGGGTGGATCGGGCCCTGGATGGCGTTGGCCTGGACGATGGGGCTGCCGCACTGGTAGGCGAACAGGTCCACGGTGTGGGCGGCGTGGTGCCACAGCAGGTGGTCGGTCCAGCTGCGGGGCTGGCCCAGCGCGTTCATGTTGGTGCGACGGAAGAAGTAGGTCTGCACATCCATCTGCTGGATGTTGAACTCACCGGCGGTGATCTTCTTGTGCACCCACTGGTGGCTGGGGTGGAAGCGGCGGGTGTGGCCCACCATGGCCACCAGACCGGTTTCCTTTTGCACCTTCAGGACTTCTTCACCCTCCTTGAGGATGTCGCACATCGGGATCTCGACCTGGACATGCTTGCCCGCCTTCATGCAGGCGATCGCCTGGCTGGCGTGCATCTGCGTGGGGGTGCACAGGATCACGGCATCGACCTCGGGCAGGGCCAGGCTGTCGGCCAGATCAGTGGTGACGTGCTGGATGCCGTATTTGTCAGCGACTTCCTGGGTCTTGGCCAGATCGCGGCTGATCAGCGAGACGACTTCCACGCCGTCGATGTTCTTGATGCCGTCCAGGTGCTTGATGCCGAAGGCGCCAGCGCCGGCGAGTGCGACTTTGATGGTTTTGCTCATGAGGTTCTCCTTGTCGGGTTGCAGTAGGAGGCCGCCCCTGCGGCCGAATGGATCTGACGGGTACTTGCGCATTCGGCCGCGGGGGCGGACTCCTACAAAGGGTCAGGTGTTTTCGAGGATGGCGTGGCCGACTGCCGTGTTGCTGGCAGGCACATGGTAGAAGCGGTGAGCCACCTTGGGCGCCTTGCCCGTCACCTGGCCGTTACTGATGTCGCTCATGGCGCCACGGGCGATCAGCCACATCACCAGCTCGATGCCTTCGCTGCCGGCTTCGCGCACGTAGTCGATGTGCGGCACCTGGGCGCAGGCCACGGGATCGTTGATCAACTTGTCCAGCCAGGCGTTGTCCCATTCACGGTTGATCAGGCCAGCGCGTGCGCCCTGCAGCTGGTGGCTCATGCCGCCCGTGCCCCAGATGTGCACGTTCAGGTCCTCGTCATAGCTCTCCACCGCCTTGCGGATGGCCTGGCCCAGGTTGAAGCAGCGCTGGCCACTGGGCACGGGGTACTGCACCACGTTCACGGCAAACGGGATCACCGGGCAGGGCCAGGCGTCTTTCACCGGGTCCAGCTCGCCACACATCAGGCTCAATGGCACCGTCAGACCGTGGTCCACGTCCATCTTGTTGACGATGGTCAGGTCAAAGTCCTGCTGGATCACGCTTTGCGCGATGTGCGAGGCCAGCTCGGGATGGCCCTTGACCACGGGCACCGGGCGCGGACCCCAGCCTTCGTCGGCCGGCTTGTATTCGGCAGCGGTGCCAATGGCGAAGGTCGGGATCATGTCCAGACGGAAAGCGGTGGCATGGTCGTTGTAGACCTGAAAGATCACGTCCGGCTTGTTGGCCTTCATCCATTGTTTGGAGAAGTCGTAGCCTGCAAACAGCGGCTTCCAGTAGTCTTCGTGG
>CAXRGK010000082.1:0-8999 GCA_964230145.1 Burkholderiaceae bacterium
GTGGATGCCTGGCTGGCGCAAGACTTGACGCCAGACAAACTCGCCTCCAAACCGTTCAGCCCCCTGCCAGTGCTGGGCGTGCCCGGCTGGTGGAGCGCCAATACCGATCCCGCCTTTTACGACGACGTCCAGGTGTTCCGGTCCCGGCGGATGCGCCAGGCGAGCGAAAAACCGTCTGCGGCTCAGGAAATACCCGGGCTCGCTTGATTTCGGAGATTTCACCCCTACCATTCGCGCAGGTCCCCGCTTCAAGGGGACTTTGGACTGAAAAAAACATGAAACGCATTCTTCTTTTCGTAGTGACCAACCTGGCTGTCGTGCTGGTGCTGGGCATCGTTTCGCGCCTGCTGGGCGTCGACCGTTTTCTGACGGCCAACGGCCTGAACCTGGGCGCCCTGCTGGGCTTTGCCCTGATCATGGGTTTTGGTGGTGCCATCATTTCGCTCTTGATCAGCAAGCCCATGGCCAAGTGGTCGGCCGGCGTGCAGATCATCGAACAGCCGCGCAACCAGGACGAAGCCTGGATTGTGGACACTGTGCGCAAGTTTGCCGACAAAGCGGGTATCGGCATGCCCGAAGTCGGCATTTTTGAAGGCGATCCAAACGCCTTTGCCACAGGCGCTTTCCGCGACTCGGCCCTGGTGGCTGTCTCTACCGGTCTGCTGCACAACATGACCAAGGAAGAAGTCGAGGCCGTGATCGGCCATGAAGTGGCCCACATCGCCAATGGCGACATGGTCACGATGACACTGATCCAGGGGGTGATGAACACCTTTGTGGTGTTCCTGTCGCGCGTCATCGGTTATGCGGTCGACAGTTTTCTGCGCAAGAACGATGAGGAAAGCAGCGGTCCCGGCATGGGCTACTACATCACCACCATCGTGCTCGACATCGTGCTGGGTTTCGTGGCTGCCATCATCGTGGCCTGGTTCAGCCGCCAGCGCGAATTCCGCGCTGACGCCGGCGCTGCCCAGCTGATGGGCCGCAAGCAGCCCATGATCAATGCCCTGGCCCGACTGGGCGGCCTGCACAGCGCCGAGTTGCCCAAGAGTGTGGCCGCCATGGGCATTGCCGGTGGCATTGGCCAGCTGTTCTCGACCCACCCGCCGATCGAAGAGCGCATCGCCGCCCTGCAAAACAGCTGAGGACGCCCAAGCGACTGACAGCGGCGATGGAGCCATCCATGATGGCGAAGTGATCCAGCTTTACTCCTGTTTTGAACACTAGGGCTTGCATGGCACGCAAGCCCTTTTTTCATGCCCCTTTGCGCCACAGTGCCGTGATGCACCGGCGAACCCGCCGACAGCTGCAGCGCTGGCCGGCACCGGTGCGTGGCATGTTGTGGATGGTGGCCGGGGGCCTGTGTTTCTCCTTCCTCAACACGCTGGCGCGCGTCCTGTCGCAACAGCTTGATGTTTACCAGGCTCAGTTTTTGAGGTACCTGCTGGGTTTGATCGTGATGCTCCCGCTCGTGTGGCGGCACGGCTTGCAGGCCTACCGTCCGGTCAATGTGGCGGGCCAGTTCTGGCGAGGTGCAGTGCACACGCTGGGGCTGATCCTGTGGTTCACCGCGCTGCCCAGGATTCCTCTGGCCGACATGACCGCGATCGGGTTCACCGGCCCGATCTTCATCATGATCGGTGCTGCCTGGTTTCTGGGAGAGCCCATGCGCCGTGACCGCTGGGTGGCCGCCCTCATCGGATTTGCCGGGGTGCTGGTGGTGGTGTTGCCCAAGATGACGGGTGCCGGCGGCTGGTACAACCTGGTGATGCTGGCTTCATCGCCGGTGTTTGCAGCGTCTTTCCTGATCACCAAGGCACTCACCCGCTATGAAAAGCCCGGCGTGATCGTGCTGTGGCAGGCGCTCACCGTGACGGTGCTGAGCCTGCCCATGGCCTTGCCGCACTGGCAGCAGCCTAGCGCTGCGCAGTGGGCAGGTTTTGCCATCACGGGGGTGCTGGGTTCCCTGGGACACTACTGCCTGACAAGGGCTTTTCACACCGCCGACATTTCGGCCACCCAGTCGCTGCGTTTTCTGGACCTGGTCTGGGCTTCGTTGCTGGGCTGGCTGGTGTTTGCCGACGTGCCCAGTTCATCCACCTGGGCCGGGGCGCTGGTGATCCTTTTGTCCACCGTCTGGATTGCGCGGCGCGAAAGCCGCCGCTGACGTTTTCGCGGGCGCGCGCCCCGCGCGCGAAGGTCTGTGCCGCCACGGCCAAAGGCCTGTTCGGCCGCGGGGGCGGCCTCCCACAGGTGCTGGAAGCATTTGTAGGGGCGTGCCTGTGCGCGCGAAGGTCACGCCTTGAGGTTGGCCACGCCCGCTGCCACATGTCCGGCCGGCACATGCTGCGCGGCCGATTCGATGTGACCGGTCTGGTCGTCAAAGAAGAAGTCCGGTTCAAATTCGCGCAGGAACTCGCCCTTGGGCAGGCCACCCAGGAACATGGCTTCGTCCACTTCAATGTTCCAGTCCATCAGCGTGCGGATGGCGCGCTCGTGTGCGGGGGCGCTGCGTGCTGTCACCAGGGCGGTGCGGATGCGCATGTTGGGTGTGCCTTCCTGCTGCAGCCGGTGCAGGGCGGCCAGCAAGGGCTTGAAGGGGCCAGCCGACAGGGGCGTGGCCGCCTTGTCGCGCTCGTGCTGCTGAAAGGCCGACAGGCCTTGGGCCTGGAACACACGCTCGGCTTCATCAGAAAACAGCACCGCGTCGCCGTCAAAGGCGATGCGCACCTCGTGCGGGTGTTCTTCGGAGGCGCGCGCCGAATGCGGATAGACCTGCGCAGCAGGAACGCCGGCGTCGAGCGCCGCGCGCACATCGGGCAGGTGCGCTGACAAGAACAAGTTCGCATTGAGTGGCTTGAGGTAGCGCCAGGGCGATTGCCCGCGCGTGAAGCTGCCGCGCTGGATGGGCAGCCCGTAGTGCTGGGCCGAGCGGAACACCCGCATGCCCGAGACCGGGTCATTGCGCGACAGGATCACGACTTCCACACGCTGCGCATCGGTGTCATTGAACGCCAGCAGCTTGCGCACCAGCGAGAAGGCCACGCCAGGCTTGGCCGGCTCTTCGAGCCGGCCAAGCTGCAGCTGCATGTAGGCGCGGTCGTCGCCTTGTTCGAAAACGCGGTTTTCTTCTTCAAAGTCGAACAGCGCGCGCGAGGAAATCGCGACGACGAGCTGGCCTTCCAACGTGGCGGGCATGCGTTACTCCAGAAGCTTTGGGCCATTGTAGGAGCGAGCCCCTGCTCGCGAACAGCCTTCGACCGCAGGGGCGGCATGGGGGTCACCGCACCCACTGGTTCATTTCCATGATCGGCATCAGCACCGCCAGCACGATCACCATGACCAGCGCACCCATCGCCACGATCAGCAGGGGCTCAAGCACGGTGGCCAGGGCCATGGCACGGCGCTGCACCTCGTTGGCCAGCTGCTGCGCGGCACGTTGCAGCATGAGGGGCAATTGGCCGGTCTGCTCGCCCAGGCGGGCAAACATGGCCAGCAGGCCAGGAAAGCGCTCGCGCCGTGAGAGCGCCAGGGCCAGAGGAGCGCCTTCGCGCACCTGGACCAGGGCCTCCAGCGCATCGGCCCGCAAGGCCTCGTTCGACAAGGTGTCGGCCGCCGCCTGCAGGGCTTTGAGGATGGGCACGCCCGCGGCGCTGAGCATGGCCAGGGTCGAGGCAAAGCGTGCCGCGTTATAGCCCCGTGCCAGACGTCCGATGATGGGCAGACGCAACCAGGCCGCGTCCCAGCGCAGTCGCAGGGCTTCTTGTCTGAGGGCGATGCGCAGCCCCATGGTGCCCGCCAAGGTCAGCAGCAGCATCCACGCGCCCCACTGACGGACCGCCGCGCTGACGGCCAGCAGGGCCGAGGTGAGCAAGGGCAATGGCCTGTTGCTCCCCGAAAACACGCCGGCCACCTGCGGCACCACCGAACTGAGCAGAAACACCACGATGGCCATGGCGACCAGTGTGACGATGGCGGGATAAAGTGCGGCCCCGACGAGCTTGCTGCGCAGCACTTGCCGCGCTTCCAGGTCGTCGGCCAGGTGACTCAGCACCTGGCCCAGCTGGCCGCTTTGCTCGCCCGCGGCGATCACGGCGCGGTCGATGGCCGGGAACTCGTGCGCAAACCGCTCCAGGGCGCGGCCCAGGCTGCTGCCGGCGTTGACTTCGGCGCGGATGGCTGCCAGCAGATGCCGCTGGCGCTCATGCTCGGACTCGTCGGTCAATGCCGCAAGCGCGCGCTCCACCGTCAGGCCGCTGCCCACGAGCTCGGCCAGCTGGCGTGTCCAGACCGCGCGCTGGCTGCTGCTGAACGCTGTGCGTGTGGGACCCAACGGCCGTTGCCACCAGGGCAGGGCCGGCTGGTCGGGCTGTTCTGCTGTGCCCAGCAGGCCCACATCGAGCGGTACCAGCCCTTGCGCACGCAGCTGACTGCGTGCGCTGCGCGCGCTGTCAGCTTCCAGCGTGCCCTTGCGGGTCTGACCGTCGGCTTGCAGGGCTTCGAATCGGTAGGCGGGCATGCGTGCTTCCTAGCGCTGGAAATAGACCAGACCGATCTGGCCCGCCCAGTTGGATTGGCCTTCACGGGCAAGTGGGTCACCGCTCTGCAGGGTCTGGCTGCGGCTGATCTGCGCAAACCAGGACCAGTGGGCTTTCCAGCGCTGACGCAGCGTGAGGCTGGTGCTCATGCTGGTGCCCCAGTGCGAGGGCTGCCCCAGGTTGACCGAAGGGTCGAGCTGCGAACTGTAGCGCCAGAGGTCCGATTTGGCCCAGGTAAAGGACTGGCTCAGCAAGATGGTGCTGCTGTCAGTCAGCGCCTGCCGGTACGTGACGGAGGGGCCCAGCGAGGTCCCGGCCCCGCGGCCGAGCAGGTCCTGGGTGAGCACCAAACCCACGCTCCAGTGCGACCAGCCCAGGTAATCGATCGTGGCGCGCCCACGCACGGTTTTGCGCCCGGACTGCACCGTGTCAAAGGTGCCTTCGCGCTGCAGGTTGACAATGCTGGCCGACAGCGAGGTTCGCCACTGGGTTGAATCGAGCAGGTCGTAGGTCAGGGTGTTGTCTGTGACGATCTGACCGAAACGGTGCCAGTTCTCGCCGTCCACCACGCCAGTGCGCCAGCGTCCGTAGCGCAGTCCGATCATCGGGCGCAATCCCAGTTGACCGGGCTGGCGCATGTCATTCATCTTGAGGCGCAAGCCCAGGCTCCAGACCAGTTCGGAGGGGCGTTTTTCGGTTTGCGGCTCAGAGGCAGGCGCTTCGGTCCACACCACGGTCACCAGCAGCAGGCAGGGCAGTGGCAAGCAGCGCTGGCGTGGCATGTGCATCTGTCAGTCCCGTGTTACGCGCAGCAGTTCTTCAGCGCTGGTGATGCCTGCGTCCACCAGGCGCTGGCCATCATCGCGCATGAGCACCATGCCCTGGGCCAGCGCGGTGGCGCGGATGTCCGCTTCGGCGGTCTGGTTGTGGATCTGTGCCCGAATTGCCTCGCTGGCCACCAGCAATTCAAAGATGCCGGTACGGCCGGCATAGCCGGTCTGGCCGCAGGCCTCACAGCCCGCACCGTGGCAGGCTGCGCAGGTTTTGCGCACCAGCCGTTGTGCCAGCACCCCCAGCAAGGATGAGCTGAGCAGGAACGGCTCCACCCCCATGTCGGTCAGGCGGGTGACGGCGCTGGCGGCGTCGTTGGTGTGCAGCGTGGCCAGCACCAGGTGGCCCGTCAGCGAGGCCTGGATGGCGATCTGCGCCGTCTCGAAGTCGCGGATCTCGCCGATCATGATCACGTCCGGGTCCTGGCGCAGGATGGCGCGCAGCGCCTTGGCAAAGGTCAGATCGATCTTGGCGTTGACCTGTGTCTGGCCCACACCCGCCAGCTCGTATTCGATCGGGTCTTCCACCGTCATGATGTTGTTGCGCGTGGCGTCCAGGCGTTGCAGCGCCGCATACAGCGTGGTGGTCTTGCCCGAGCCGGTCGGGCCCGTGACCAGCAAAATGCCATGCGGCTGCGCGATCAGCTGATCGACTTTTTGCAGCACTGCGCCCTGCATGCCAATGGCTTCCAGCGTCAGGCGCGCCTCGCTCTTGTCCAGCAGGCGCAGCACGGCGCGCTCGCCGTGTGCACTGGGCAGGGTGGAGACGCGCACGTCCACCGCACGCGTGCCCAGGCGAAGGCTGATGCGGCCGTCCTGCGGCAGCCGTTTTTCGGCGATGTCCAGCTCAGCCATGATTTTCAGGCGCGAGATCAGCGCAGCGTGCAGCGCGCGGTTGGGTTGCACCACCTCGCGCAGCGTGCCGTCCACACGAAAGCGCACGCTGGAGTGGCGTTCGTAGGGTTCGATGTGGATGTCGCTGGCGCCGTCGCGCGCGGCCTGCGTGAGCAGGGCGTTGAGCATGCGGATGATGGGCGCGTCGTCGCTGGCCTCCAGCAAATCTTCCACCGCAGGCAGCGCCTGCATCATGCGTGAGAGGTCGGCGGCCGACTCCACTTCGCTGACCACCGCCGCAGCGCTGCCGGTGCCATCGGTCTGGGCATGGGCGTAGGCTTGCTGCACCCGCTGGGTCAGCGCTGCGGTGGGCAGGTGTTGCCACTGCGGTTGCCCGTTGCCGTGCACGCGCAGCACTTCAGACAGCGCGCTGCGGTCGGAGTCGGTGCAGACCCACAGCGTCAGCTGCTGACCGTCGTCTTCCAGCAGCAGCTGGTGGTCCCGGGCAAAGGCGTAAGGCAGGAGCTGGCGCATGAGGGACCGTTCAGGGCTTGGTGGCAGGTGCGTTGCCTGGCATGGCTGGTGGCGTGGCCTGGGGTGGCAAGGGCGGCAACACGGCAGCGCCCTGCACCGACAGCGAGGTGCTGTTGGCCAGCGGGCTGCTTTGCTGTCCGGTGCGCATCTGTTCATAGCGCCCCATGCTCAGGGCCTCGGCGGCCGAACCGTCACGCACCACCACCGGGCGCAGGAACAGCATCAGGTTGGTTTTTTTACGGCTGCGCGTTTCGGCCTTGAACAGGTTGCCGAACAGCGGAATGTCACCCAGTCCCGGCACTTTCTGCTGGTTGTTGCCAGCGGTGTCTTGCAGCAGGCCGCCAAGCACGATGATGCTGCCGTCATCGACCAGCACATTCGACTCGATCGAGCGTTTGTTGGTGATCAGGCCTGAGGTCGTGTTGGTGTCGAGGCTGCTGACTTCCTGGTAGATCTGCATCTTGATGGTGCCGCTCTCGCTGATCTGCGGCTTGACCCTGAGCGTCAGGCCCACGTCCTTGCGCTCGATCGTCTGGAACGGGTTGACCGTGGTGCCGGTGGCGTTGGCATTGGTGTACTGGCCAGTGACAAACGGCACGTTCTGGCCGATCACGATCTTGGCTTCTTCGTTGTCCAGCGTCAGCAGATTGGGCGTGGACAGCACATTGCCCTCGCCGCTGGACTGCAGAAAGCGCGCCAGAAAACCCAGCACATAGGTGCCGTTGCTGGCCCGGGTGGCGACGCCGAAGTTGGCACCTGTCGAGGGCAGGTTGGTGGCACTCAGCGGTTGCGATGCCAATTGCAGAATGTTGGTGCCGCCGATGGTGAAGTTGGTGCCGATCAGCCCGATGCTGCCATCGCCTTTTTGCCCGACCGGACCTTGCCACTGGATGCCGAATTCGGCGGCCTTGTCTTCGCTGACTTCGGCGATCAGGCTTTCCACGAAGACCTGGGCGCGGCGCTGGTCCAGCCGGTCGATCACTTCGCGCAGCTGGCGGTATTGCGGCTCTGGTGCGGTGATGATGAGCGCATTGGTGGCCGGATCGGCCTGGATCTGCCCGCCGGTCGAGGGCTGCGCGGACGGCGCGATGCTGCTGGTGGCCGGGTTGCCGGTGCTGCCAGCCGTGGGTGGGGACGATGCGACGCCGCTGGTCAGGCTGCCGACAGCCGTACCAGCGCCTGCGCCTGCCACGCTGCTGCGGTCCGCTGCCAGCGCTGCTCGCAGGGTGACGGCCAGTTTGGCCGCATCGGCGTTCTTGAGGTAGACCACATGGATATTGCCGCTGGCTGCGCCCATGCCGCTGGCCGGGGGAATGTCGAGCTGTTCGACCAGGGTGCGCACCAGGCCCAGGCGCGCCGGGTTGGCCGCGCGCACGATCAGGGCATTGGCGCGCACATCGGCCAGCACCGTGGTCCGGTAGCCGCCATCGCTGGGGCCCGGCGCGCCGGCGGGCATGGGGGCGGTGCTGGTGTCCACCAGGCGTTGCACCATCGGCGCCATGTCGCTGGCGATGCCGTGCTGCAGGCGGATCACATCCACGCCGGTGGCATTGGCCACATCGAGCGCCGCCACGATGCGGCCCAGGCGTTGCAGGTTGTCGGTGTAGTCGGTGATGACGAGCGCATTGCTGCCCGGGGTCACGTTGATGGTGTTGTTGGGGATGATCAGCGGCCTGAGCACGGGGACCAGATGGTTGGAGTTTTCGTGGTTCAGCCGAAAAATTTGCGTGGCAACCTGCCCGCCCCCAGCCAGCGTGTTGCCGGTGTTGACCGGGCCGCCTTGAAGCTTGGCCTCTGCTTCCGGCACCACGGTGTGGATGCCCGAGTTCTCGACCAGCGCAAAGCCTTGGGTGCGCAGCTGCGCGGCAAACAGGCGCAGGGCCTGGGCTGGCGGCACCGCCACCGTGCTGGACAGGCTCATCGTGCCTTTGACGCGGGGGTCCACCACCACATTGGCACCCGAAAGGGTGGCCACCGTGCGGGCCACCGCGTCAATGTCGGCGTTGACGAAGTTGAGCACGACCGGCTCGCCCGGCTTGACCGGGCTCTTGCGGGCCTGAGCCATCGCGGCAGGGGACAGCAGCACCGAGGCCAGAGCCAGTGCCAGGCATGTGGGACGGGACAGGATGTGGATTCGTTTCATGGTCATCCCAGGGAAAGCAGGCTGCGCGCACCGTCGCGGCGGCCGATGATGTTGAGCAAATTGGAGAGGACGTCTTCGTGGCCCGGCTCGGCCATGGCTTCGCCTGTGAAACGCAGCCGC
>CAXRGK010000083.1:0-8800 GCA_964230145.1 Burkholderiaceae bacterium
CGCCTCGTCCATGGCCTGCGCGGCCAGGGCCAGGCGGTGTGCGGCCTGTTCGCGGGCCTCGCCCTCGGGGTAGTCGGCCAGCAGGGCTTTCAGAAAATCCTCATCCGAGGCCAGGGTGCCCCGGAACACCTGGGCCGCCTCGGCCAGCCGTGCGCGAATGCGGTCGGACAGTTCGCGCGTGGCCGCGCGTGTGAAGGTCATCACCAGGATGTCGGCGGGCATCAGGGGGCGCAGCGGGCGTGTGCCCTCCTCGCCATGGCCCAGCACCAGCCGGACATAAAGTGCAGCAATCGTCCAGGTCTTGCCCGTGCCGGCACTCGCCTCGATCAGGTGGCTGCCGCGCAGCGCAAAGCGGTGCACCTGCAGTGGCTGCGCGCTCATGCGGCCTCCACTTCATCACCAATGGCTTCGGCTTCGCATTGGGCCACCCAGGCCAGCAAGGGCTCGTACACCGCTGCAGCCCAGGCCTCGAAACGGCCATCGGCCAGCAAGGACTCCAGTGTCGGGTAGCAGCGGTGCAGGGCCGGGTCTTGCCGCGCGACCGATGTGCCGCCCAGAAAGCCACCTTCTTCATACGCCTCGCGCATGGCGTCGGTCACTTCCTTTTCGGGCAGCCAGGCCAGGGCGATGGCGGGTGGCAGCGGCAAGGGGCTGCGCATGCCTTCGCACCAGGCCTGCAGCAGGATCTGCAACGCCGCTTGCGCCTGCGCCTGCGGCCACAGCGGTGCACGCACCACCGCATTGCGACCGACCACCACCACGCGCGTGGGCTGGCCCATGGCCGATGTGGCCAGCGACAGCAACCAGGCATCGATCAATTTGTCAGGCTGCGGCGTGGCCTGCCCCTTTGCGTTGAGGCGAGCGATGCCCGAAGCGCGCAGCAGCAAAAGCAATGGGGCCTGCGCCCTGTCCTGAGGCTGCCACAGACCCGCGACCGCATCGTGCAGATGCACCTGTGCCAACGGCCAGTCCACCAGCACGCGCGGCGCATCCGGTGCATGCCCTGCGCGCTCGGCCAACGCCGCCTGCAGCACGGTCTGCAGCAGCGCCTGCAGCTGCTCGGCTTCCAGCTGCCCCACCCCCGCCAGCGGCAAGGCGCCACTGGCCCGCAGGCGCTGGACCACGGACTGCGCATGCACCGGCACCGTCTCGCTCGTCAGATCGGCCGGCAGCTGCGCCAAAGCATCGCTGAGCAGGCCGTAATGGTCCAGCCCGGCCAGCGCAAACAGTTCTTCGTCGAGCCAGCCGGTCTCCGGCGGGTCCAGATGCACCTGCAGACGATCACGGAAATAAGTGCCCACCGGTCGACGCAGAAAACGCGCCAGCTGCGCCAGCGTCAGCACAGGCACAGGCGCCGCATCTGCGGCGTCATGGACCGTCGGACCGGCCGCCCCCAACGCCTTGGCGGCGCCCGCTGGCTCTGCAGGCGCCCATTCATGCGCGTAAGTGGCCAGGCCCGAACCCTGGGTGAAATACGCAGAGCCAAAAGGCTGCAAGGGGTGCACCACTGTCCGTGCCTTGGCCGTGTCCTGGCCCCAGAGCAAGTCGATCTCGTCGCGCAGCTGTGCCACCAGCACCGAAGGCGGCTGCTCGCTGTTGTCGCGCACACTGCGGCCACACCAGCTCACATACAGCGCGTCACGCGCCGACAGCAGCGCTTCGAGCATGAGCTGGCGGTCGTCGTCGCGGCGCGAACGGTCTCCGGGCCGGGCCATGCCGGGCAAGGCCATGAGGTCAAAGTCGGCCTGCGGCGCACGGCGCGGGTAGTCGCCATCGTTCATGCCCAGCAGGCACACCACCCGAAACGGGATCGCCCGCATCGGCATCAGGGTGCAGAAGGTCACCCCCCCGGCCCGAAAGCGCTGCTCCAGCCGGGGCATGCGCAGGGTCTGCAGCCAGGCCTCGCGTGCCACCTGCACAGGCACGGACTGTTCAAAGCCGGCACCATCGCAGGCCCGCAGCCAGTCGTCCAGCGCCTGCATCAAGGCCTGCAAGGCCTGGCGCTCGGCGTCGGTCTGCGCCTGGAAACATTGCGCCAGCAGCACACGGGCACGCGCAGCCCACTCGCTGGGCGTGGCGGCTTGCTGCGCCTGCTGCCACCAGTCGATCAGCACCTGCAGCAGCTGCGCCAGCGAACCGGCCAGCTCGGCGTCGAGTCCGCCCACTTCGTCGTAGGGCATGACCGCGCTGTCCAGCGGCACCGGGTCACCGCCGCAGGCGTAGCCCATGAGCATGCGCTGCAGGCCGAACAGGGCGGAGTTGACGTCGCCACAAGCTTCCAGACCCAGCCCCGCGCGGTGCTCGCCGGACAAACCCCAGCGGATGCCCGAGCCCGCCATCCAGCGCGTGAGCACGGGCAGGCCTTCTTCATGCACCCCAAAGCGCCGGGCCAGCGCAGGTACCTCCAGCAGTGCCACCAGGTCGCTCATGTGCACGCGCTCCTGCGGCAGAGCCAACAGCCACTGCACCGCATGGATCAGCGGGCTGGTGGCTTGCGCGCCCAGGTCGGCGATGGCGTAGGGAATGTGCCGCGCATCGCCACGCGGGTACTGGCCGAACACGGCCTCGATGGCCGGGGCCATGCGCTCGATGTCGGGCACCATGACCACCACATCGCGCGGCGACAGCGCCTTCCCGCCCGGCGGCTGCGCGAACCAGTCGAGCAGCTGGTCGTGCAGCACCTCCAGTTCACGCACCGGGCTGTGGGCCACGCGAAACAGCACCGAGCCATCCGGCTCGGGCAAGGGCTGGGCAGGATGTTCTGCGGTGGAGGGCACCAGATCGCGGATGCGCCGCTGCAGCTGCGCGAGCATGGGCGTGCCCGAGGTGATCGGGGCATCGTCAAAAAAATCCAGCGTGGGCAACTGCATGCGCTCGCAGGCGGCTTGCGCATCGTCAAAGGCATCCAGCATGCGCACAAAGTCTCGCCCCTGCCGTCCCCAGCCCGCCAGCAAGGTGGGGGCATGCAGGTGCATCTGCGCCAGGCCCACGTCGGCCAATGGCTGGTCCTTGTCCTTCTGGCGGCGGCGCTGGCTGCGCAGCCATTCGCGCCCGTCCATGATCTCGCCCCAGTGGTAACGGCAGGGGTTGGGCACGGCCAGCAAGATCTGGCTGTGGTCTGCCAGCGCCGCCAGCAACTCCAGCAGTTGCACAGGCATGTGGCTCATGCCGAAGACCGAGACACGCCGCGCCACCGGCTGAGCCGGGGGCTGCCCCGAACGCAGATGCGCCAGCACCCGCTGGTGCAGGGCGGGACGCGTGGCCGCTCGTTCGGACGGTGTCAAGGTCGCGAGCACGCGACGCCAGAGTTCAGCTTGCCAGGCTTGCTCCTCCTGCAAGGGCTGCGCACCTGCAGGCTGGCGACAAACATCTTCGCCCGCGGCCCAGTCCAGCAGCCAGTCAGGGCGGTAGATCTGGTATTGGTCAAACAGGTCGGCCAGGCGGCTGGCCAGCTGCAGCAGGCGGTCGGGTTCGTCGCCCTGCAAAAAGCCGCGCACCGGCGCGAACACCGCCGCATCGACGCAGCGCGGCAACAGGTCCATGAGCCGCCAGGTCAGGGGCAGCTTGTCCAGCGGCGATTCGCGCGGCACCTGATCGGGCCCCAGCACCTGCCGGCAGGTGCGCCACATGAAACGCGAAGGCAATTCCACCTGGGCCGCCGCGCATACCCCGCTTTGTCGGGCCAGAGCGATCTTGACCCATTCGGCCATGCCATTGCTCTGCACCAGCACCACCTCGGACTCCAGCGGCGCCAGTGGCTGGCGCTGCAGCCAGGCGGTCAGCGTGTCGGCCAGCGTCTCGGCACGGTTGCCGTGCAGGGCCACCAGGCCAGTCGGGAGAGAGGGTTCGGGCATGCGGACAAAGGACAACGAGGGGCCAGGTGAGACAGCAGACTTGCAAGAATAGCCGCAATCCCGGGACCAGCCGGATGCCCATGATGCACCCGGCATTGCCCGCTTTTTAAGCACGCCGACGCAGGCCAGGCAGGGTGCGGCTTGCGCCGCTTGTTCAACCCTTTATCCACAGCTTTGGGCACGTACGCTGTGGGCAAAGCCGCGGCCCGTTTTTCCTGGAAAATTCTGCGGGCCTGCCGCGCGCGGGACCCCGCCAGCGCCCCGGATGGCGGACAATCCGCCCCCGGCCGGTTCCGTCTTCCGGCACATGGACACCCCACATGAGCACCACGCAAGCGATGAGCCTGGGCCTGATCGGCCTGGGCGTGATGGGCGAGAACCTTGCCCTGAACTTTGAGCGCCACGGCTTTTCCGTCTGCGGTTTTGACCTCGACGCCGGCAAGCGCCAGCAGTTTGCGCAGCGCACACGAGGCCTGCAGGCCGGCGTGGCCGACAACCTGGCCGCACTGGTGACCCGCCTGCAAACACCGCGCCGGATTTTGCTGATGGTGCCGGCCGGGACCGCCGTGGACGCGGTGCTGACCGACCTGCGCCCGCTGCTGTCGCCAGGCGATGTGCTCATCGACGGCGGCAACACGCTGTATTCCGACACCGCGCGCCGCATCCAAGCGCTGGAAGGCAGCGGCATTCTTTACGTGGGCTCGGGCGTAAGTGGCGGCGAAGAAGGCGCCCTGCGCGGCCCTGCCCTGATGCCCGGCGGCTCGCCCGAGGCCTGGCCGCTGGTGGCCCCCATGCTGCAGGCGATTGCCGCCAAGGCCGACGACGGCCAGCCCTGCTGCGACTGGATGGGTCCGGGCGGCGCCGGCCACTTTGTGAAGATGGTGCACAACGGCATCGAATACGCCGACATGCAGATGATCTGCGAGGCCTGGTGGCTGATGAAGCACCTGCTGGGCATGACGCCCGCGCAGTGCAGTGCCGTCTTGCGCGAATGGAACAAGGGCGAACTGGAGAGCTACCTGATCGGCATCACGGCCGACATCCTGGCCACGCAAGACCCGGAGACCGGCGACGCTCTGGTCAACCTGATCCTGGACACCGCCGAACAGAAAGGCACCGGCAAATGGACCAGCCAGGTCGCGCTCGATCTGGGCGTGACCGCACCCACCATCGCCGATGCCGTGTTCGCGCGCACCGTCAGCGCCATCAAGGCCGAGCGCGTGGCGGCCTCTGCCGTGCTGACCGGCCCCACACCGCAGGCCAGCCAGGACGCCGCCCGCCTGCTGCCGCAAATCCGGCATGCCCTGCTGGCCGCCAAGGTCTGCGCCTACGCACAAGGCTTTGCCTTGATGCGCGCAGCCGACCGCGAATACGGCTGGGGCCTGTCGTTTGCGCGCATCGCCAGCGTCTGGCGTGCCGGCTGCATCATCCGCGCCCGCCTGCTGGGCGACATGCGCCGCGCCTTTGACGCCAACGCCGACATCCCCAACCTGCTGGTGGATCCGCACTTTGCCGGCCTGATGGCCGGTGCCCAGCAGGACCTGCGCGAAGTCGTGGCCCGCGCCGCGCTGCAGGGCGTGGCGGTGCCGGCCTTCATGAGCGCACTGTCGTATTACGACGCCTACCGCTCGGCGTGCCTGCCAGCCAACCTGCTGCAGGCCCAGCGCGACTACTTCGGTGCCCACACCTACCAGCGCACCGACCGGCCGGGCAAGTTCCACACCCGCTGGAACGGCTGAAGTCACTTTTCCGTTCGGCCTGAGCTTGTCGAAGGCCATCGCGACAGCCTGTGCTTCGACAAGCTCAGCACGAACGGCTCTCCTGTATCAATCCCAACATCTGCCCCCACCAGGTCCAGCCTGGCGGGTTTTTTTGCGCCATTTGATTTTTATTTACTGACAGTTAATTTTTACAGTTTCACTGTTATTATTTGCAAATGGACCCGGTTTTCACCCTCGATCAGCTGTGCACGCTGGCCGACTGCCCCAAGCGCACCGTGCGCTATTACGTGCAGCTCGGCCTGGTGGATCGGCCGGTGGGCGAAACACGGGCGGCGCGTTACGGGCGCCGCCACCTGGAGCAGCTGCTGCAGATTCGCCAGCTGACCGAATCCGGCGTGTCCCTTGAGCGCATCCGTGAGGTGCTGGGCGGAGCCACCCCACCCGTGCCACCGCGCGCGCGCGCGCCCGGCAGCGTCCAGGTGCGCAGCCATGTCTGGTTGGCCCCGGGCGTGGAATTGCAGATCGATCCCGAAGAAGCCGGGATGCCCGCCGAGCGGCTGCACGACTTTGTGCGGGCCGTGATGAACCAATGGAGCCAGCACCATGAACAACACGCCTGAATTTTTCGGTCTGCGCAGCCCCGACGGGCGGGAAGCCCAGCTGCTGTCGGTGCAGGTCCACGGCGAACTGCTCGGCCTGATGCTGCGCCTGACGGTGCGACAGACCTGGCGCAATGTGAGCGGCGCACCGATGGCAGCGCGGTTTTCTTTTCCGCAAACCTGGAACCAGTGCCTGCTGAGCCTGCAGGCACTGCGCAACGGCGAGACCCTGACACCAGGACGCATCGAGCGCGACAGTCGCCAGCGCTGCAGCACCGCGCTGGGCATCCTGCATACCGGCGAGCAGGTCACCATGGTCTGGCAGATCGGCCAGCTGATGCAGCTTCAGGGGGGCAGCTTGCGTGTGCAGCTGCCAGCCGCGCTGGCGCCGCGCACGCCCTACCCGCTCAAACTCGACTTCGAAATCCACGATCCGGTGGCACAGGGCACCGTCAGCAGTCCCAGCCACGAACTGCATCGGGTGCGTCATGCCAAAGGCACCACTCTCACTTTGCGCCCCCAGCACGCCCTCGACAAGGACCTGGTGCTGACGGTGCACGGTTTGCGCGACATGGGCTTTGCAGTCGCCAGCCCTTCGCCGGTCGAGCCTGGAACCTGCACCGTCCTGGTCAGCAGCCACACGCGTCTGCGCCAGGGGGCCAGTGACCAAAGTCCGCTGCGCATGAAACTGCTGGTGGACAGCTCCAGCGCCATGCCCGCCGAACGGCTGGGGCAGATCCACACCGCGCTGGACCGCCTGCTGGCGCGACTGACGCCTGACGATCAGCTGTCTTTCACGCGCTTTGGCGAGCAGGCCGTGCACGATCTGCCCCGCATGCAGGTCTGCACCGAGGCCTACCAGCGCCGCGTGCGCGCCCTGGCCCGACACACCGACACCGACCTCGGAGCCCCGCAGGTCGAAGCCGCGCTGCAAGCCACCCTGGAGATCCCCGACGAGGACGAAGAAGCCGTATCCGCAGCCGCCATCCTGCTGGTCACCGCCAGCCCGCTGTGGGCCATCGACGCGCCACTGCGCAGCTTGCGTGCAACGCAGCACACCTTGCACGTGCTGACGGTGGGCCACGAGGCGGCACACAGCTTCTGGCAGGAGCTGGCCGAGGCCAGCGGGGGCGCCTGCGAAGCCCTGGCCCCCGGGCAGCATGTGGAGCCGCATCTGGCCCGCCTGATCGAACAGATCCGGGCACAGTTCCCTGTGCAGACCGACCTGCGAATCCAGGGGGCAGAGGTGCTGGACCTGACCGAACGTCCGACACGTCTGTGCGATGGCGACACCTTGCACCTGTGGGCCCAAGTGCGCCCGCTGAACGAACACCGCGATCTGGTGGGCTGCCCCGAACTTCAGGCCACCTTGCAATGGCAACGCGATGATTTGCGATCCCCTCCGGTGGCCCTGACCCCCTTGCCTGTCCTGTGGGATGAAACCGGGGACCTGGCCCGCCTGTGCGCCGCGCGCGATGCCCGCCACCGGCAGGACGATGCCGCAAGACAGGCCCTGCTGGACAAGCATCGGCTGCTCTGGCCTGACGCTTCCCGGTTGATGGCCCAGGCCCCTGCTGCAAAACCTGCGGCGCCTGTCAGCCCCTTGCCCATGCGCCCGAAGGTGCTGCCTCGCGCCCACGTCGCTGCTGCCACGGCCCCCACCGCCCGCCCCGCAGTGCTGGCCGCAGCCCCCGGCAACAGCCCTGTCACGCCCTTCGCCCGCCCGTCACGGCCTCAGCCCCCCCGGCAGGCCAGTCTGGCCACCTGGCTGGAAGACAAGGCTGCCAGCGGGAATCCTTTGCCGGCACTCATCCAGGGCTTCAACGTGCACGCCGAAACCCACGGCCATTTCCGCGCCGCGCTGTCGGCCACCCTGCACCAGGTGCCGACCCGTTTTCTGGATGGCCTGGTCCTGCAACTGAGCCGCCAGGCCGGCAGCCCTGGCCGGGTCTGGGCCCTCTTGCTGTTTTGGCTGCATGCCGAACACGACATGCCCCTGCGCGCGCAGGCCCTGAGCCTGGTGGAACAGGAACTCGCCCACATGTCGGTGACCCTGCGCACCGAGGCCCACACCGCCCTGGCCGCAGCAGCCAGCCCTTTGACCACGCGACACGCGGCGTAGGAGGCCCGAGACAAAACATGCGACAATGCAACCGTTGCCGCCGCCAGTGGCCGCAACGTCAGCGTTCTGCTGGGGCCTGACCCGGAACCTTTTCCGCGGTTTCCATGCCCACCCCTTGAGACTGATTGGCCAAGACTGGCCGTTGTGAATCACAACGGATAAAGCCGATCCCCTGCGCCTGTGTGGCGCTCCATTGAATGAACTTTGAAGAACTGAACCTGGCTCCGGCCATCGTGCAAGCCGTGCGTGAGCAAGGCTACGAAACCCCCACCCCCATCCAGGCCCAGGCCATCCCCGCCGTGCTCGCAGGTCAGGACCTGCTCGCTGGCGCCCAGACCGGCACCGGCAAGACTGCCGCTTTCACCCTGCCCGTGCTGCACCTGCTCAGCCAGCGCGAAGCCGGCAAGAACCGCTTTGGCGGCAAGGCCATCCGCGCCCTGGTGCTCACCCCCACCCGCGAACTGGCCGCCCAGGTCGAAGAGTCGGTGCGTGACTACGGCAAGC
>CAXRGK010000084.1:0-4596 GCA_964230145.1 Burkholderiaceae bacterium
ACGGGTGCGGGCGCCCGACAGCGACAGGCGCTGGTGTTGCACGCCCAGCTGCGGGCCGAAATGCCGCAGCCGTTCCTCGAAGAGGACGCGCGCTTTTTTCTTGAACCAGGCCTCGGCCGCTTCGCGCACCTGCGTGGCCGAGGCTTCAGGCGGCAGGTTCAAGGGCAAGGGCTCTACGCCCTCCGGCACATCGGGGAGCCGCCCGCGCGCCACCACGCATAGCCGCACCATACCGCCCAGATACGGCAAGTCGGCGCCATGCACCCAGGCCGGCTCGGGGGTCAGGGGTTGGCGCACACGTTCACGCATCTGCTGCAGCTTGGTCAGAATCCACGTGGCCTTTTCCTGCACGGCAGCATCGACCTCGCGCAGCGGTACCCAGCCGGGCGCACGCACCACCAGCCCTTCAGGGCCAATGGTGAAGCCAATGCTCTTGCGGCGCGAGCGCTCGAAACGGTAAGACACGGTCACGCCCTGCAGCAGGACATGGCGGTTGGCGGCGGCATGGGTGAAGCCTGGCACTTGTGCTGCCAAGTCAGAGAGTGGCACGGAAGCCCCCTGAGGCTCACGGGGCGGCGCACGCACCGGTTCGGGATCCGCGCCCAGAAAGAAGTCCAGCGCCAGCTGCACCAGAGAAGGGGCCGGCTTGCGGGAGGCCAGTGCCGTGGGCATGGCGTGCTCGGAGGTCAAGCCTTGTCGGCGTAGGCCTCGGGGTCGAGGCGTCGCATCTCGGCTTCGATCCAGGCCTGCACCTCGGCCATCAGCTCATCGGCCTGACGCCCTTCGCTGGGAATGGGCTGGCCGATGGACACATCGACGATGCCTGGACGCTTGATGAAAGCCTTTTTTGGCCAGCAGCGGCCGGACGTCACCGCGATCGGGATCACCGGCACGCCTGCGGCAATGGCCAGCCGCGTGCCACCGGTCTTGTATTCACCCACTTCGCCACGTGCGATGCGGGTGCCCTCGGGGAACATGATGACCCACACGCCTTCCTGCATCAGGCGACGGCCCTGCTGCACCACCTTGGCAAAGGCGCGCGCTTTCTGGCTGCGGTCGATGTGGATCATGTCCATGCGGGCCATGGCCCAGCCGAAGAAGGGGATGCTCAGCAGCTCTTTCTTGAACACATAGGCCAGGGGGTGCGGCATGATGGCTGGCATCAGAAAGGTTTCCCAGACGGACTGGTGCTTGACCAGCAACACGGCCGGATCTTTGGCCCCTTGGGGCAAGTTTTCCAGCCCCTGCACGCGGTTGCGGATGCCCAGTATCCAGGTACCGCTCTGGATCGACAGGCGCAGCCAGCCCGCGCAGATCCAGTACAGGCGGGTGCTGCTCACAAAGTAGGACGCGAGGATGGCAAACAGCGCCCAAGGAATGACGGTGACGGCCATCCAGAGCAGATGCAGGACAGAGCGAATGAGGTTCATGCGAAAACTTTCAGGCCATCAGATGGCGTTCAGCCCTGGCTCAGCAATTGGTCTACGCAGGCGGCCAGGTCGGCATGCACGCGGGTGCCCGGCGGAAAACCCGCCGGGGCTTCGGTCTGTCCGATCAGCTCGGGGTGGCGCCCGGTGCACACCAGGTGGGGCGCACAACCGGCGCTTGCAGCAGCCTGCATGTCGCGCAGGCTGTCCCCAATGTAAGGCACGCCCGCCAGCGACACCCCATAGCGCTGCGCAATCTGCTCCAGCAGGCCGGGCTCGGGCTTGCGGCAATGGCAACCTTCATCGGGGGCGTGCGGGCAGTAAAAGACCGCATCAAGGCGTCCGCCATGGGCCGCCAGCGCCTTCATCATGTGGGCATGCACGCTGTTGAGGGCCGCGATGTCGAACAGGCCTCGGCCCAGGCCGGACTGGTTGGTCGCCAGCACCACGTGGTAGCCCGCATGGTTCAGGCGCCCGATCGCTTCGAGCGCGCCGGGCAGAGGCTCCCACTCCTCGGGCGACTTCACAAACTGATCGCTGGCCCGGTTGATGGTGCCGTCCCGATCCAGTATGACCAGTTTGGTGTGCATGTTCAGGCCGCCAGACGGGACAGGTCGGCCACGCGGTTCATGGCCACATGCAGGCTCTTGAGCAGGCCCTGGCGGTTCAGGCGCAGGTCCATCTCTTCGGCGTTGACCATCACATCGTCAAAGAAGGCATCGACCGGGCCATGCAGCGCCGCCAGCGTCTGCAGGCTGGCGGTGTAGTCACCAGCGTCAAACTGCGCGGTGGACTCGGGCACCAGTCGGGCCATGGCGGCATGCAGGGCCTTTTCGGCGTCTTCCTTGAGCAGGCCAGTGTTCACATGCGCATCCACTTCGCCCGCCTTCTTGAGGATGTTGCCGATGCGTTTGTTGGCCGCGGCCAGCGCCGGGCTCTCGGGCAGGGCGGCAAAAGCGCGCACGGCCGTCAGGCGCTTGGCCACGTCGGACAGGCGCTGGGGCTGCAGGGCCAGCACGGCTTCGACTTCCTGGGCCGAGAAGCCCTGCTCGCGCAGGCCACCGGCCAGGCGGTCGTAGACGAATTCCGTCAGCGCTGAGCTGGCGTCGGTGATCTTGTCACCAAACACCGGCACGGCCAGCGCCAGCAGCGCCGACAGGTCAATCGCCAGAGCCTTTTCGATCAGCATGCGGATCACGCCCAGCGCGTGGCGGCGCAGCGCGAACGGGTCCTTGTCGCCGCTGGGCAGGTTGCCGATGCCGAACATGCCCACCAGGGTTTCCAGCTTGTCGGCCAGCGCCACCACCACGCCCACGGGGTTACGCGGCAGCTCGTCGCCGGCAAAGCGCGGCTTGTAATGGTCTTCGATGGCGTCGGCGATCTCGGCGGGCAGGCCGTCGTGGCGGGCGTAGTAGCCGCCCATGATGCCCTGCAGCTCGGGGAACTCGCCCACCATGTCGGTCAGCAGATCGGTCTTGGCCAGGCGTGCGGCCTGCTCGGATTGCTTGGCCAGCAGGTCACCGCCCAGTTGCTGGCCAATGGCCCTGGCGATGGCGCAGACCCGTGCCATGCGCTCGCCCTGCGTGCCCAGCTTGTTGTGGTAGACCACCTTGGACAGACCGTCGACGCGCGACTCCAGCGTCTTCTTGCGGTCCTGGTCGAAAAAGAATTTGGCATCGGCCAGGCGCGGGCGCACCACGCGCTCGTTACCACCGATCACCGCGCTCGCGTCTTCGGGGCTGATGTTGCTCACCACCAGGAACTGGTTCGTCAGCTTGCCTGCGGCGTCCAGCAGCGGGAAGTACTTCTGGTTGGCCTTCATCGTCAGGATCAGGCACTCCTGCGGCACATCCAGGAACTGCTTTTCGAACTCGCAGACCAGCACGTTCGGGCGCTCGACCAGCGCGGTCACTTCGTCGAGCAGGGCCTCGTCTTCGATGGGGCGCACACCGCCACCGACTTTGGCCGCAGCGGCCTGCAGCTGGCGCACGATCTCGGCGCGGCGCTCGGCAAAGCTGGCGATCACGGCGCCGTCGGTCTTGAGTACTTCGGCGTACTGGTCGGCATGCGGCACCAGCACGGGGTCGACCTGCGCCTCAAAGCGGTGGCCCTGCGTGGTGCAGCCAGCGCTCAGGCCCAGCGCCTTGACCGGCACCACGGTGGTGCCGTGCAGGGCGATCAGGCGGTGCGCCGGGCGCACGAAGTTGACGCTGCTCCAGCCGGGCAGCTCGCAGTCGGTCTCCAGCTGGTACTGCATGACCTTGGGGATCGGCAGTTTGGCAATGGCCTCGTCCAGGGCTTTTTGCAGGCCCACATCGAGCGTGGCGCCACTGACCAGGCTGTCGTAAAACAAGGCTTCGGCCTTTCCATCGGGGGCGCGCTTCAAAGCCGCCACGGCAGCCGCCGGGTCACTCACATCGGCGCCCAGCGCCTGCAGCTTCTTGAGCAGGGCCGGTGTGGCCTGGCCCTCGGCCGTAAGGCCCACGCTCACAGGCATGAGCTTTTGCTGAACGGCCTTGTCTTCGGCCTTGAGCGCCACATGGGTGATGTGTGCGGCCAGGCGGCGCGGCGAGGCGAAAGCGGTGACCTGGCTGTCAGCGGCGCTCAGGCCCATGGCCTGCAGCTGCTCGGCCAGCACGCCAGCAAATGCATTGCCGAGTTTGTTGAGCGCCTTGGGCGGCAGCTCTTCCACGAAAAGTTCGACCAGAAGGTTTTGCGTTGTCATTGTTCTTGTTCCTTCGACTCAGGCGGCTTTCTTCGGCATCTGCGCCACCCACTCGCGTGGCGCCATCGGGAAGCCCAGTCGCTCGCGGCTCTCGTAGTAGCTCTGCGCCACGGCACGGGCCAGGTTGCGGATGCGGCCGATGTAGGCGGCGCGCTCAGTCACACTGATGGCCCCGCGCGCATCCAGCAGGTTGAAGGTGTGCGCGGCCTTGAGCACCTGCTCGTAGGCCGGCAGCGCCAGCTGCTGCTCCATCAGGTACTTGGCCTGCTTTTCGTGCGCACCGAAGGCGGTGAACAGGAAATCGGCGTCGCTGTGCTCGAAGTTGTAGGTGGACTGCTCGACCTCGTTCTGGTGATAGACATCCCCATAGCTGAGCGACTCCGTCCACTTCAGGTTGTAGACGTTGTCCACGCCCTGCAGGTACATGGCCAGGCGCTCCAGGCC
>CAXRGK010000085.1:0-6564 GCA_964230145.1 Burkholderiaceae bacterium
GGCGCCCACCGCATCGCCGGGCTTGAGCACCGGGCGCACCAGCTGGCCCGCCAGAGGTGCCGTCACGGTGTAACGCTCGCGCACGCGGGTGCGGGCGTCTTCGACGAGTTCGCGCACAAAGTCGCCGCGTGTCAGCCGCGCGGTTTCCACGCCTTGCGGTTCGGGCCAGGCGGCCCACACCAGCAGGCCCAGCGCCAGCGCACTGGCGGACACCATGGCGATGTTTTTTTTGTTCATGACCATCCTCATTCACGGACCTTGAGCACCCCGACCAGGTCGAGGTGACGGATGCGGCGCTTGACGATCCAGGCACTGAACACCGCAGCCACCACCACGCACACCGAGGCAAAGGCGTAGGTGGCGGGGCGGATGCGCACCGCAAAGAAAAATTCATCGGTCTGGATCAGCCGCACGATGGTGTCGGAGAGCAGCCAGCCGGCCCACCAGCCCAGCGGCAGGGCGATCAGCATCTCCAGCAGCCACTCGCCCAGCAGCAAGCCCGACACCTCGCCCTGGGTGAAGCCCAGCACCCGCAGGCTGGCCAGTTCCCAGGCGCGTTCGGCCAGGGCGATGCGGGTCTGGTTGTAGACCACCCCCACCGCGATCACGCTGGCAAAGGCCGTGAGCACGGCGCTGAAGATCAGCAGGTTGCGTGCGGTGATGCCTTCCACAGTGCGCAGCATGACCGCCTTGCTGAAGGCGCCGGCCACGCGCGGGCGCTGCTGCAGCGCCCGCAGCAGTTCGGTCTCGCGCCCGGGCTCCACGGCCAGCGTGAGCTGGTTGACCAGATCGCCCTCGCGCAGCAGCTGGTTGAGGTGGCTGCGCGCGATGTAGGCGTTCATGCCCATCATCTCCTGCACCACGCCGGCCACGCGCAGGGTCCAGACGGTGCGCGCGCCTTCCTGCCATTCGACCTGCACCACATCGCCCACGCGCAAGCCCAGCCGGTGCGCCAGCCGGTCGGTCAGCAGCAGGCCGTCCGCAGGCACTTCGTGACGCTGGCCATGGGCGTCGACGATGCGCTGCAGCTCGGCTGGCGCCACGCGGCCCTGCAGGTTGCCGCGCCAGTGGCGGTGGCCGTTGACCAGCCGCACGCCCACACTGCGCGAGGCCTCGACCGCCGTGACGCCCGGCAGGCGCAGCGCCTGCGACGCCACCTGCGCAGGCGTGGCCTCCACCAGCGCGAGCACCACATCGCCGCGCAGCACCTGGCGGAACTGGGTGTGCAGCATCAGGTCGATGCTGTCGCGCCAGAAGCTGCCGCTGATCACGATGGCCACCGATGCCGCCAGCCCCACCACCGTGAGCGTGCTGCGCCAGGGGTGACGTTGCATGTGGCGCAGCACCATGCGCTGGCCTGGGCTGAGCCAGTGGGTCAGCCGTGTGCTGTCGAGCCAGGTGCGGCGGTAATGTGCCGGGGCGGGCGGGCGCATGGCCTCGGCCGGGGGCAGCAGCACACTGGCACGGATCGCCTGCGCGGTGGCCAGCAGGCCCACGGTCACACTCAACCCCCCGGCCACGGCCAGCCCCTCGCCGCGCAGCCGGTGCTGCAGCTGCGGGAAGGCAATGACCTGGACGTAGAGTGTGCTGAACCACTGTCCCAGTGCATCGCCCAGCGCCACGCCCAGCACGCAGCCCAAACCCACGATGACCCCCACCATGCGCAGGTAATGCCAGCCGATGCGGCGGTTGTCGTAGCCCAGCGCCTTGAGCGCGGCGATCTGCTCGCGCTGCAGGCCGATGTGGCGCGTCATCACCGTCTGCAGCAAAAAGGCCGCCACCAGCAAAAAGATGCTCGGCAGCACCGTGCCCAGCACCTGCTGCTCGCGGATTTCGGAGTTGAGCATCCGGTGCGAGAGGTGGTCCTCGCGCCCATAGGCGTTGATGCCGCCGTAGGGGGCGAGCAGGCTGTTGAGCGCCTCGATCACCTCAGCCTCTTTGGCGCCGGGCGCCAGCCGCAACGACACCTGGTTGAAGGCGCTGCGCATGTCCCAGGCCGCGGCCACCGCATCGCGGTGCATCCAGAAGATGCCGAAGCCGTGCACATCGGGCGAGCCGCCCATGCCGGCAAAGATGAATTCCGGTGACAGCGCAATGCCCGCCACCACCAGCTCCTGCAGCTTGCCGTTCATGAGGGCCTGCAGCGTGTCGCCCGGTCGCAGTTGCCGGGCCTGCGCAAAGGCGGCCGAGACCAGCACTTCCAGCCGGCCCGAGGCCACGGTGTCGGCAGGCCAGTGGCCTTCGCGCAGCGTGACCTGGTTGAGGTGCTGGGGCGTACGTGGATCAATCGCCGTCAGGCGGCCGCGGATCGGGTCCTGCACGCCAGGAATGAAAATCTGTACGCCGTGCGCCACGCCGTCCTGCAGCTGGGCCACCCCGGGCACGGCCGCGATGCGGGGCAGCAGCGAAACAGGTGCGCGTTTGAGGCTGGTGAACACATCGGCAAAGCGGGCCTCGGCGTAGTAGGTCTCGCGCGACCACGACAACGCATCCCAGGCGCTGAAGGTGGCCAAAAAACCCGCCACCCCGCTGGCCACCACCAGCGCGATCGTCAGCACCTGGCTCCAGAGCTGGCGCAGGTCACGCCAGAGTTTGCGGTCCAGGGCTTTCATCGCGCGACCTCACCAGGACAGCTCGTTCGGGCGCAGCTTGCGCGCAGGACGTTCTTCGCGCTGGATGTGCCCACCCGCCAGGTGCACCACCCGGTCGGCCATGCCGGCAATCGCGGCGTTGTGCGTGATCACCACCGTGGTGGTGCCCAGCTCGCGGTTGATGGTCTCGATGACGTCGAGCACCTGCTTGCCGGTGGCGTAGTCCAGCGCGCCGGTGGGCTCGTCGCACAGCAGCACCTGCGGCCGCTTGACGATGGCGCGCGCGATGGCCACCCGTTGCTGCTCGCCACCCGAAAGCTGCGCTGGAAAGTGGTCGAGCCGCTCGGACAGACCGACCAGGGCCAGGGCGTCTTCGGCCGCCATGGCGCCGGGCACCAGGTCGGTCACCAGCTGCACGTTCTCGCGCACCGTCAGACTGGGCATGAGGTTGTAAAACTGGAACACGAAGCCCACATGTTCGCGCCGATAACGCGTGAGCGCCGCATCGTCGGCTTCGCTCAGGTCATGGTCGGCAAACCAGGCGTGGCCGCTGCTGGGCCGGTCCAGCCCGCCCAGGATGTTGAGCAGCGTGGACTTGCCGCTGCCCGACGGCCCGAGCAGCACGATGAATTCGCCGGCCAGTACCCGCAGGTTCACATCCTGCAGGGCGATGATGTCCTGATGACCGGTGCGGTAGCGCTTGCCCAGGTGCTCGGCCACCAGCACGGCGGAGTGTTCGCCTTGGGGCAGCACCGCAGGGGCGTTGGCGGGAGGGGTCTGCAGCATGGCCATGGCGCATGCTAGAAGCCAGCGCGTGAGACCGTCTTGATTCGCATCAAGACCGGGGCTGCGACCCCGCGGTGGTGGTGCGCTGCCTCACCGGCCGGTCAGCCCTGCGCGCACTGGCACAATGCCCGGCATGGCCAAGCATCTGCTGTGTGTGGGACACATCGCGCTGGACCTGATTTTCAGCGTCAGCGAATTCCCCGATCACCCGACCAAGACCCCGGCGCACCGCCACCACCGTGGGGTGGGTGGCATGTCGGGCAACGCGGCGGTGGCGCTGGCCCGGCTGGGTGCACAGGTGGATTTCTGTGGCCCGGTGGGTGACGACGATACCGCCGATGTGTTCGAGCGGGTCTTGCGCCGCGAAGGTGTCGGGATTGGCGCCCTGCGCCGCATACGCGGCGCCAGCAGTTCCGTCTCCAGCATCATCGTGGACCAGCACGGTGAGCGCATGATCTTCAACGCCAAGGGCTCGGCGCTTGATCTGCCCGGGCCCTTTGATTCCTCGGCGCTCGATGGCATCGACTTCTTGCTGGTCGATCCGCGCTGCCCGGCCTGGGCCGAGGCTGCACTGCTGGAGGCGCGGCGACGTGGCATCCCGAGCATGCTCGATGGCGAACTCTCTCCCCGGGCCGACCTGCAGCGCCTGGTGCCGCTGGCCGACTGGCGGGTGTTTTCCGAGCGGGGCCTGCTGGCCTGGCAGGACGGCGAACCGGAGGCCTTGCTGCTGCAACTGGCCGCGCAGGACCGGTCAAGGCGCGTGGTGCGCACCCTGGGTGCCCAAGGCGTTCAATGGTGCGACGCGCAAGGCCGTTTGCAGCAAATGCCAGCCGTCGATGCCGGCCCGGTGGTGGACACCTTGGGTGCCGGGGATGTGTTCCATGCGGCGCTCGCACTGGCACTGGCCGAGGGCCAGGACGAAGGCGATGCACTGCGCTTTGCCTCGGCCGCGGCTGCCCTCAAATGCAGCCGGCCCGACGGTATTGCCGGGGCTCCGACCCGTGCGGAAATTCATGCCTTGCTGGCTGGCATGGATGGCCCGGCCTGGCCAGGCAATGGCAAAGAAAAAGAGTGTCAGCCTCGGGTTTGACCCGAGGAGCCATGTGTTTCCTCAACCGTTGACGAAGCTCGGCGCGCGCTTGTTCAGGAAGGCGTCCATGCCCTCCTTCTGGTCGGCGGTGGCGAACAGGGCGTGGAACATGCGGCGTTCGTACATCACGCCGTCGGACAGACCGCCCTCGAAGGCGCGGTTCACGCTCTCCTTGGCGGCCATGACGGCCAGCTGGCCGTAGCCGCAGATCACCAGGGCGGCACCCAGGGCCTCGTCCATCAGCTTGTCCAGCGGCACCACGCGGCTCACCAGCCCGGCGCGCTCGGCCTCGACGGCGTCCATCATCCGAGCCGTCAGCACCAGGTCCATGGCCTTGGATTTGCCAATGGCGCGCGGCAGTCGTTGTGTGCCCCCCGCGCCAGGGATGATGCCGATCTTGATTTCGGGCTGACCGAACTTGGCGTTGTCGGCGGCGATGATGAAGTCGCACATCATGGCCAGTTCACAGCCACCACCCAGCGCAAAGCCGGCCACGGCGGCGATCACGGGCTTGCGGATCGAACGGATGGTTTCCCAGTTGCGGGTGATGAAGTCCTGCTTGTAGACCTCGTGGAAGTTGTACCTGGCCATGGCCGCGATGTCGGCGCCGGCCGCAAAGGCTTTTTCACTGCCGGTGATGATCATGCAGCCAATGGCTTCATCGGCGTCAAAAGCCTTGAGGGCTGCACCCAGCTCGTCCATCAGCGGGCCGTTGAGGGCGTTCAGGGCCTTGGGGCGGTTGAGGGTGATGATGCCGACCTTGCCGCCTTCGACGCGGACTTCGATGTTTTCGTAGCTCATGGGTTTCCTCGGGTTTTGTAGGAGCGAGCCCCTGCTCGCGATTGTCCCTGTGGTTTCATTCGCGAGCAGGGGCTCGCTCCTACAGGGAAGGGTTGGTCTAAAGACTATACCCAAGCGCCGGATATGAGGGAAAACATTAACCAACCGATCGGTCGGTTAATGCTACATTCCTGTCCCAAGGAGACCTCCATGACCGATTCGACCATTGACTCCGTGCTCTACGAGGAGCGCGGCGCCATCGCCGTTGTCACGCTCAACCGCCCGCAAGCCCTCAACAGTTTCACCCGCGAAATGCACCAGCGCTTGCGCGCCCTGTTGGACCGCGCCGAGGCTGCGCCGCACATCCGCGCCCTGGTGCTCACAGGCGCGGGCCGGGGCTTTTGCGCCGGGCTGGACCTGTCCGAACTCGACTTCACCCCCGGCCCCGGCCTGCTCGAGCGCGCCGACCCGGGCCCGGTGATCCAGGAAGAATTCAACCCGACCACGCGACGCCTGCAGTCGCTCAAGCTGCCCACAGTCGTGGCCGTCAATGGTGTGGCGGCCGGTGCCGGCGCCTCGATCGCCATGGCCTGCGACATCGCGGTGGCTGCCCCGAACGCCAGTTTTGTGCAGGCCTTCAGCAAGATCGGCCTGATTCCGGACGCCGGCGGCAGCTGGCTGCTGGTCGAGCGCCTGGGCCTGGCCCGCGCCATGGCACTGGCCATGACCGGTGACAAGCTCACCGCCGAGAAGGCGCTCGAATGGGGCCTGATCTGGCAGGTGGCCGAAGACCCGCTGGCCGCTGCGGTGGCCATTGCCGAAAAACTCGCCGTCATGCCAACGCAAGCGCTGGTGGCCACACGCCACCTGCTGCTCGGCGCAGGCACCCGCTCGCTCGATGAGCACCTGAACGTCGAGCGGGACACCCAGTCGGCCCTGGGCAAGACGCACGACTACATGGAGGGCGTGACCGCCTTCCTGCAAAAGCGTGCACCCCAATTCAAAGGGGAATGAAGATGACGCCGCAGGAAGTCGCCCGCAAGGTGGGCGAAACCATGTTCCCGGTGGACGTGGCCTCCAAGGACACCATGGGCATGGAGCTGCTGGCCTGCGAGCCGGGCCGTGCCGTGATGCGCATGACCGTGAAGGCCTTGCACCTGAACGGCCACCAGATCTGCCACGGTGGCTTCATCTTCACCCTGGCCGATTCGACCTTTGCCTTTGCCTGCAACAGCTACAACAAGAACGCAGTCGCCGCAGGCTGCAGCATCGAGTTTCTGCGCCCCGGCAAGCTCGGCGATGTGCTGACCTGCGAGG
>CAXRGK010000086.1:0-2949 GCA_964230145.1 Burkholderiaceae bacterium
AGAAGACGGCATACGAGCTCTACCAGTGTGACTGGAGTTCAGACGTGTGCTCTTCCGATCTGAGGCCCCATCCGCGTCTGGCAGAGGTCGTGGGTTTCCCCCTCCAAAAAATCCGCTGGCGCAAGCCGCGGGACACGGGGGTGTTGGGGGCGACGATTTCTGCGTACCCCCGCAGCATGAGGAGCCCGCAACACCCCCCTGTCCCGCCCCACACCCTTCGCAAACCACAGCAACAGACAGCGATAATCCCAAAATGCGCATCCGCTTCACCAAAATGCAGGGCGCGGGCAATGACTTTGTCGTGCTCGACGAAACCCAAGGCCGCCTTCAGCTCAGCATGGCCCAGTACCGCTTTCTGGCCGACCGCCACTTTGGCGTCGGCGCCGACCAGATCCTGAGCGTGCGGCCCTCGCCTGCAGCCGGGCTCGACTTCGAATACGTGATCCACAACGCCGATGGCGGCGAAGTCGAGCATTGCGGCAACGGCGCCCGCTGCTTTGTGCGCTACGTGCGTGACCACGGCCTGACCGACAAGACCACTGTGCGCGTCAAGGTGCAAAAGGGCGAGATCGAACTGACCATGAACCCCGATGGCCGCGTCACGGTGGACATGGGCGCGCCGGTGTTCGACCTGCCGCAGGTGCCTTTCAACCCGGCTGGCCTGGCCAGCGCCGAGGTCAACGGCTGGACGGTGTACGACTTGCCGCTCGGCGAACAAGGCACCGCCCGCGTCGGCGTGGTCTCGATGGGCAACCCGCATGCGGTCCAGCGCGTGGACGACGTGGACACCGCCCCCGTGCTCGCACAAGGTCCGCTGATCGAACACCACCCGGCTTTCCCCAGGCACGTGAACGCCGGCTTCATGCAGATCGTCTCTCGCTCGCTCATTCGTCTGCGCGTGTACGAGCGCGGTTCGGGCGAGACGCTGGCCTGCGGCACCGGGGCCTGCGCCGCCGTGGTCGCGGGCATCCGCCAGGGCTGGCTCGACCACAAGGTGGATGTGCAGACCCATGGTGGCCTGCTCACCATCGAATGGGCTGGGCAGCCCGACAGCCCGGTGCGCATGACCGGCCCCGCCACCCCGGTGTTTGAAGGCACCATCGACATTCCCGACGACCTCTGAAAAACCATGAGCAACGAACCGCAGATGGCCCCGATCACCGAAGACGACATCGCCAACTACCTGGCCAACACGCCCGACTTTTTCGAGCGCCATGCCGAACTGCTGGCCAGCGTGCAGCTCACGCACCCGCACAGCCAGCGCGCCGTGGGCCTGCAGGAACGTCAGGCCCTGATGCTGCGCGACAAGATCAAGTCGCTGGAGCACCGCATCATGGACATGATCCGTCACGCGCACGAGAACATGGCCCTGACCGACAAGCTGCACCGCTGGGCCTGCGACCTGCTGGCCACGCCCGCTGCCGACCTGCCCGCCGTGACCGTGGACAACATCCGCGAGCTGTTTCAGGTGCCGCAGGTGGCTTTGCGTCTGTGGGACCTCGACAGCACCCATGCCGCAGCGGTTTACGCACAAGGCGTGACCGAGGCCGTGCGCGAACAGGCCGCCGGCCTGGCCACCCCCTATGTGGGCGCCAACACCGGCTTTGAAGCCGTGCAGTGGCTGGAGCAACCCGAACAGGCCGCGTCGGTGGCCCTGATGGCGCTGCGCCCGGCCCCCGGACAGGACGCCTTCGGGCTGCTGGTGCTGGCCTCGCCCGATGCCCAGCGCTTCAACAGCCAGATGGGCACCGAACTGCTGGAGCGTCTGGCCGAACTGGCTGGCGCCGCCCTCACCAGCCTGCGCCAGCCACAGGCCTGACCCGCCCATGCACAGCGCCCCGGCATCGGACACCGCCCCGGGGGCTGGGCCGCTGGACCCGCTCGCGCAGCGCTACCTCGACCATGTGCGCTTTGAAAAGCGCCTGGCCGATCGCACCTGCACCCTCTACCGGCTCGATCTGGAGCGCCTGTCGCAGATGGCCCAAGCCTCGGGCGTGGCGCTGCTGCAGGTGCAGCCCGCCCACATCCGCCGCTGGGTGGCGCAGATGCACAGCGCCGGGCGCAGCGGGCGCGGCATTGCACTGATCCTGTCGGGCTGGCGCGGCTTTTACGCCTGGCTGGGCCGCGAAGGTCTGATCGCCAGCAACCCGGTGCAGGGCGTGCGCGCACCCAAAGCGCCCAAGCCCCTGCCCAAGGCCTTGGGCGTGGACGAGGCGGTGCAGCTGGCAGAGCACGAGAACCCCGACGACGACCCTTGGCTGGACGCGCGCGACGCGGCCATGGTGGAACTGCTCTATGGCTGCGGCCTGCGCGTGGCCGAACTCACCGGGCTGGATGTGTGCGCCAGCGACGACGCGCTGCGCCAGGGTCGCGGCTGGATCGACCTGCAGGCGGCCGAGGTGCAGGTGCAGGGCAAAGGGGGCAAGCGCCGCACCGTGCCGCTGGGCCGGGCGGCCATGCAGGCGCTCGAACACTGGCTGGCTCTGCGTTCGCAGGTGGCCGGCATGCTGAACGCGCCGACACCGGGTACGTCCAGCCAGTCGCTGGCGCTTTTCCCAGGCCGGCATGGCACACGGCTGACATCGCAATCGGTCTGGCAGCGCCTCAAGCGCCGCAGCCTGCAGGCCGGTCTGGCCACGCCGGTGCACCCGCACATGCTGCGCCATTCGTTCGCCAGCCATGTGCTGCAGTCCAGTGGCGACCTGCGCGCCGTGCAGGAGCTGTTGGGTCACGCCAACATCACGACCACGCAGGTGTACACGCGGCTGGATTTCCAGCACTTGGCCAAAGCCTACGACGCCGCGCACCCCAGAGCGAAACGCAAGAACTGACCACACAACCCCATCCACAGAGCATGAGGGAGAGGGGAAGGCCGGACGACGATTTCTGCGTACCCGCAGCATGAGGAGTTCGGCCTTCCCCTCTCCTTCATGCGGCACCTTCCCGGCG
>CAXRGK010000087.1:0-2580 GCA_964230145.1 Burkholderiaceae bacterium
TCGGGCGGTCTGGACATCATCACTGTAGGCAAGTTCCAGATGCCCAGCCGGGCGTACTGTGGCCGCTTCAACTTCAGCGGCAGCGATCAGCAAAAAAAGGTCGGCATGCTCTCCGGTGGTGAGCGCGGTCGCCTGCACCTGGCCAAGACCCTGATGCAGGGCGGCAACGTGCTGCTGCTGGACGAACCTTCCAACGACCTCGACGTGGAAACCCTGCGCGCCCTCGAAGACGCGCTGCTCGAATTCGCCGGCTCGGTCATGGTGATTAGCCACGACCGCTGGTTCCTGGACCGCATTGCCACCCACATCCTGGCCGCCGAAGGCGACAGCCAGTGGGTCTTCTTTGACGGCAACTACCAGGAATACGAAGCCGACAAGAAACGCCGTCTGGGCGAAGAGGGCGCCAAGCCCAAGCGCGTGCGTTACAAAGCCCTCAAGTAAACCGCTTCATTGTGGGAGCGCGCCCCCGCGCGCGAATCAGTCGATCAGGAACATTCGGCCGCGGGGGCGGCCTCCTACAGCCCGAACCACCATGTCCCACTACCACCTGTATGCGATCGGCAATGCGCTTGTCGACACCGAATACGAAGTCTCTGACGAACTGCTGGCCGCGATGGGCGTGAGCAAGCGGCACATGACGCTGATCGACGCCGAACAGCGCACGGCCCTGCACAAGCATGTGCAAGGCCTGCATGCCCGCCGCACCGGCGGCGGCTCGGCCGGCAACACGGTGGTGGCGCTGGCGCAGCTGGGCGGCAAGGCCTTCTATTCCTGCCGCGTGGCCGATGACGAACTCGGCGCCTTCTACACGCAGGACCTGCAGGCCAACGGCGTGGCCACCAACCTCACGCACACGCAGGCACAGCCGGGTCAGACCGGCAGCTGCATGGTGCTGGTCACGCCCGACGCCGAGCGCACCATGTGCACCTTTCTGGGCGCCACCTCGCAGCTCGACCGCCAGGCCCTGCACCCGCACGACATCGCCAAGTCGAAGATCTATTACATGGAAGGCTACCTGGCCGCTTCGCCCACCGGGCTCGAAGCCGCGCTGGAGGGGCTGAACATCGCCAAACAGCACGGCGTGCAAACCGCGCTCACGCTCAGCGATGTCAGCATGATCAACTTCTGCCGCGCCGGTCTGGAGGCCATGCTGGGTGAGGGGCTGGACTACCTGTTTGCCAACGAGGAAGAAGCGCAGGTCTGGTGTGGCAGCACCGATCTGGAAGTCATCCTGCCGCAGCTGCAAAAGCTGGCGCGTACCGTGTGCCTGACGCGTGGCCCCAAGGGCTGCATCGTGCTGCACGGCAGCGACATGGCCAATGTGCCGGCCGTGCCGACGAAAGCGGTCGATACCAACGGTGCCGGTGACATGTTTGCCGGGGCTTTCCTCTATGGTGTCACGCATGGCATGCCCGAAGCGCAGGCGGCGGCGCTGGCCAACCGCGCCGCCGCTGCGGTGGTGGCCCAGCACGGCAACCGCCTGACACGCGAACAGATGCAGGCTTTGCTGAAAGCCTGAAACCAGCAGCGCGGAATGCGTTGGCAAGCCCGTTAAAATGGGGGCTCAGGCTGTGCCGATCGCATCGCCTGCTTAGTGCTCTAGTTTTTTTACAGGCTTATCCATGAAACGCGAATATTCCCATTCCGGCCCCCGTCACGACCGTCGCTTTGGCGAGCAGCGCAGCGGCACCTGCATGGCCCTGATCGATGGCCGATTTCTCATCTGGATGGCGCAGCAAGGCGCTGTCGGCACCACCGGTGAATCCGTCAACCGCCAGGGCTTGCTCGCCCTGTTGTCGCAAGCACTGGCCCATTCGGGTCTGGATGTGGATCTGCGCCGCATCTACTGGTACACCGACCGTTCGGACGGTCTGGTGATCGATGACCAGATCGTGCGTCTGGTGCAGACCCACGATGCCGATGGCGGCGCCTCCCTGCTGCGCTCGCTCGGTCATGACCTCAAGCAGCTGGCCGAGCACCATGCCTGCGACCATGTGCTCGTGGCCAGCGACGACGAACGTTTCCTGGGCGCCATCGACGAAGCCCAGCTCAGCGGCCTGAGCGTTCACCTGCTGGCTGACGAATCGGCCCGCAACATGCCGCAGATGGTGCGCAGCGATCCGGGTTGGGCCCGACTGCTGTCGCAGGCGGACCGTCGCGTGATCGTCAATTCGCAGGCACTGGCCGACATGCTGCAGGGCAAGGTGCCTACCGGCATGGGTCTGTCGGTGGAAGATGTGGAAGAGCTGCGCAAGTCGATGCAGGAAATCGTGGCGACCTGGTGGGCTGATGAGCCCGAGGATTTGCGTGAAGACCTGCGCGATGCCCTGCAGATCAGCCGTGGCATTCCGCAGGAAGTCGACCGTCAGCTCCTGCTGCGCATGCGCCAGCGTCTGGCCCGCGCCCTGAGCCTGCCCGAGAAAAAGATGCTGCGCGAGACACTGCGCAACGTGGTCATGGGGGCGTCAGAGGCGCCGCCCGAGGCTGCCGGCTTCCCGCCCGACAGCGACGAGTGAAGGCCTTCCCCCTGTTTGGATTGCCCGGTCAAGCCGGGCAATGACAGGTGAAGCGGTGTCATCC
>CAXRGK010000088.1:0-19956 GCA_964230145.1 Burkholderiaceae bacterium
GCCGTATTCGCCGGTAGCCGCGTTGTAACCGTAGTTACCCTTGCCGCGAACAACCTTGTCGACCACGACGGACGGCTCGTCGCCGGCGTTGCCGACGATTTCGCGCAGCGGAGCTTCCATGGCCTTGAGGATCAGCTTGATGCCGGCGTCCTGGTCATGGTTGTCGCCCTTCAGCTTGGCGATGTTGGCACGGGCACGCAGCAGGGCGACGCCGCCACCGGCGACGATGCCTTCTTCAACGGCAGCACGGGTAGCGTGCAGGGCGTCTTCGACGCGGGCCTTCTTTTCCTTCATCTCGACTTCGGTGGCGGCACCGACCTTGATGACGGCCACACCGCCGGCCAGCTTGGCCACGCGCTCTTGCAGCTTCTCACGGTCGTAGTCGCTGGTGGCTTCTTCGATCTGCACGCGGATCTGCTTGACGCGGGCTTCGATGTCCTGGGCAGCGCCAGCACCGTCGATGATGGTGGTGTTTTCCTTGCCCACTTCAATGCGCTTGGCCTGGCCGAGGTCGGTCAGCTGCACTTTTTCGAGGGTCAGGCCCACTTCTTCAGCGATGACCTTGCCACCGGTCAGGATGGCGATGTCTTCGAGCATGGCCTTGCGGCGGTCGCCAAAACCAGGCGCCTTGACGGCCACGACCTTCAGGATGCCGCGGATGGTGTTGACCACCAGGGTCGCCAGGGCTTCGCCTTCGACGTCTTCGGCAATGATCAGCAGCGGACGGCCGGCCTTGGCCACGGCTTCGAGCGTGGGCAGCAGGTCACGGATGTTGCTGATCTTCTTGTCGAACAGCAGCACGAAGGGGTTGTCCAGGATGGCGGCCTGCTTCTCGGGGTTGTTGATGAAGTAGGGCGACAGGTAGCCACGGTCGAACTGCATGCCCTCGACCACGTCGAGTTCGTTTTGCAGGCTCTTGCCGTCTTCCACGGTGATCACGCCTTCCTTGCCCACTTTGTCCATGGCGTTGGCGATGATTTCGCCGATGCTGTGGTCGCTGTTGGCGGAAATGGAGCCGACCTGGGCGATTTCCGTGGAGGTGGTGGTGGGCTTGGAGGCCTTCTTGAGTTCGCCGATCAGGGCTTCCACAGCCTTGTCGATGCCGCGCTTGAGGTCCATCGGATTGCCGCCGGCGACCACGTACTTCATGCCTTCGCGCACGATGGCCTGGGCCAGCACGGTGGCGGTGGTGGTGCCATCACCGGCGTTGTCGCTGGTCTTGGAAGCGACTTCCTTGACCATCTGGGCGCCCATGTTCTGCAGCTTGTCCTTGAGCTCGATTTCCTTGGCCACGGACACACCGTCCTTGGTCACGGTGGGGGCGCCGAAAGAGCGCTCGAGCACCACGTTGCGGCCCTTGGGGCCCAGGGTCACTTTGACGGCGTTGGCCAGGATGTTCACACCCTCGACCATGCGGGCACGGGCTTCACCGCCGAAAACTACGTCTTTTGCTGCCATGTTGACTAGCTCCTAAATTCTGAAATTCTTGAAATGCGGGGAAAGGACTTATTCGACGACGGCGAACAGGTCGTCTTCCTTCATGACCAGCAGCTCGTCGCCATCGACCTTGACGGTCTGGCCGGAGTACTTGCCGAACAGGACGCGGTCGCCGACCTTGACGGTCAGGGCCTTGGTCTCGCCTTTGTCATTGGTCTTGCCCGGGCCCACGGCCAGCACTTCACCCTGGTCGGGCTTCTCGGCAGCGGCGTCGGGGATCACGATGCCCGAGGCGGTTTTGGTTTCGCTTTCAACGCGCTTGACGATCACGCGATCGCCGAGAGGACGAAGTTTCATTGCATCTCCTGGATTTGAAACAAGGTTGACAGACAAAAGCACCAACAGTTGGTGCTCATTAACTTTGTGGAGCGGTGTTAGCACTCATCTCCATCGAGTGCTAATCATAAGGCCTTTTGACCCTGTTTCAAGACCCGGCGCGTCGCACCGGGCTCAGTGGTGGTTGCCTGCCGCTGATGCCTGGGGGGATGCGCCGAGGGCGAGCAGGTAACCCGCCACCAAATCTGCGCTGATGTCTGCGGGGTGCAACTGGGCCTGTCTGCTCAGGGCCAGTTGCTGTTCGGGTGAGAGGTCCTGACTGTTGTAGACGATGAACCGGGCCTGTGGCGCCAGGCTTTGCGGGCGGTGCAGGTCGGGCCAGTCCAGCCAGGCGACGTGGGCGTCCATGAAGAACACGCCATAGGCATCGCCCACGCCGGCCAGTTCCAGAGGATGGCTGACGAGGTGGATGTGCCCCATCTGTTCCAGAGTCTGTCGCAAGGGCGCGGGCAAGCTGGTGTGGTGAACGATGCACAGGCCTGGGCTGGCCGGCAGGGCTTGTGTGCCCGGCACCCCTTGGGTCTCGCAGTAATGCCGCAGCGAAGAAGCCAGGATTCGTCGGTGCCCGCCCTGTGTGGTGTAGGCCTGCAAGGCGCCGGATTCGACCATGCGCTGGATGGTGCCCACGGAAAGGCCGAGCATCTGGGCGGTTTGGCTGGTGCTGAAATAACTGCTGTTTGGACGCATGGAAAACCTCGGAATGGGGAGCTTGGTGGATTTGGATGTTTGGGATGGGCCATCCAGTGTTGGGCGGCGCCCCAGGCTTGCCAGTCCCGTTGAACCGGTAATGCCAGCGCGCAGAACCGGTAACACACGGCGCGGTGCCAGCGGTTTACGGGAGGGGCTGGCGGAAACGGGCAAAATCACGCCCCATGCAGTCCGGGTTCCGATTTTTCAGCCATTGGCCTTTGTGGGCCTTGCATGCCTTGGGCCATGCGGCCGGCTGGTTGGCCTGGTTGTTCTCGTCGGTGTACCGGCGGCGCTTCATGGACAACGCCCGCCAGGCCGGCTTGGGTATTGCCCAGGTGGCGCCGGCCATCGGCCATGCCGGGGCCATGTCGGCCGAATTGCCGAGGCTGTGGCTGGGGGCGCCGGTGCCTGTGCAGTGGCAAGGTGATGCGGTGGTCGAGCAGGCCTATGCCAGTGGCAAGGGGGTGCTGTTTCTCACGCCGCACCTGGGCTGTTTCGAGATCACCGCCCAGGCACTGGCCAGCCGCTTTTCTGCGCAGTACGGACCATTGACCGTGCTGTACCGCCCGGCCCGTCAAGCGGGACTCGCGCAGGTCATGGAAACCGCGCGTGATCGTCCTGGGCTGCAAGCCGTGCCCACCACGCTGGCGGGGGTGCGGCAAATGATCAAGGCTTTGCGCAGCGGACACGCGGTGGGCTTGTTGCCCGACCAGGTGCCGCCCGAAGGCATGGGTCACTGGGCACCGTTTTTCGGCAAACCGGCCTACACCATGACGCTGGCCGCGCGTCTGGCTTTACAGACCGGCGCTGAGGTGGTGCTGATCTGGGGTGAACGTCTGCCCTGGGGACGGGGGTATCGCCTGCATGCCAGCAGGCTGGGCCATGAACTGTCGACCGAACTGGACGTGGCAGTGGTGCAGATCAACCAGGCCATGGAGCAACTGGTGCGTCAGTGTCCGGGGCAGTACCTGTGGGGCTACGCCCGCTACAAAGGGCCGCGCGGCGCCTGAACGAACAACACAAAGGCCGGGTTTTGGTTCATCTTCTGATCGGTTTCATGCGTCTGATCGCCCGCTGGCCTTTGCCCGTGGTGCGCGGGCTTGGCGCCATGCTGGGCGTGCTGCTGTGGCTGGTGGCGAGCCGCCGTCGCCACATTGCCGACGTCAATCTGCGACTGTGCTTTCCTGAATGGCGCGATGCACAGCGCAGGCGCCAGGTGTTTCGCCATTTCGTGGCCTTTGGTCAATCGGTGCTTGACCGCGCCTGGCTCTGGCATGCGCCTGAAGCGGTGGTGCGCGCGCGCCTGCACTGGCAAGGCCATGAGCAGGCGTTGACAGCGCCTGGCCCGCTGGTGATGTTTGCGCCCCATTTTGTGGGGCTGGACGCCGGGGGGATGGCGGTGTCGATGAAGCTGGCGCCGGGGCCTGCGGCCTTCATTTTTGTGGCGCAGTCCAACCCGCTGGTGGAGCAATGGGTCCGCTCCGGGCGTGAACGCATGGGCAATGCACGACCCTATTTCAGGCATGAAGGCATGCGCAAGATTCTGGCGGGCCTCAAGCGGGGCGAGCCTCTGCACCTGTCGCCCGACATGGATTTCAACCGCGACGAATCGATTTTTGTGCCCTTCATGGGCGTGCAGGCGGCCACGGTGCCGTCACTGTCCCGTCTGGCGCGCGTGGCGGGTGCCCGCGTGGTGCCGGTGGTCACGCGCATGACCTCACAGGGTTACACGATCGAGGTGCACGAGCCGCTGGCCGATTTCCCGACCGAGGACCTGACTGCCGACACGGCCCGGATGAACGAGTTGCTGGCGGGTTACATCCGCATCATGCCCGAGCAGTACCACTGGGTGCATCGCCGTTTCAAGACCCGCCCTGAGGGCGAGCCCGGGGTTTACTGAGCTTTCAGGAAGGTGCCGATTTCCGCGATCACACGCGCGGGCTGTTCGTGCACCACCCAGTGGGTGGCCTGGGGCAGCGGCACCAGTTTCATGCGTGGCACGAAAGCGTCCAAACCATCGCACAGTCCGGGCAGCAAGGCGATATCGCCTTGCGCCCACAGCACCAGCGTGGGCTGGGGAATGTGCAGCATGTCAGGGGGCAGCTCGATGGCATGGACTGCTGGATCCTGCGCAGTGGCCGGCCGCAACGGCGAAGCCCGGTAGTAGTTCAGGCCGCCATCGAGCCCGAGATCCCACACTGCACGGTATTGATCGCGAACCTTTGGCGTGAGCCAGCCCGAGCCGATCGGCGCCCCCGGCGTACCGGGCGGCGCCGTGGCCCCCATGCCTTCGAAAAAGTTGAACAGGCGTGCGTAATCCTTTTCTGCCAGAAGCGTGGCCGCGTCGGGCCGGACCAGGAAATTCATGTAGGCGCTGGCAGCCTGCTGCGCCGGACTGGTTCGCAGTTCGCGCAGGAAGGTGCCCGGGTGTGGCGAGTTGATGATGACCAGCTGGCGCAGGCGCTCTGGATGCTGGTTGGCCAGGCTCCAGGCAATGGCGCCGCCCCAGTCGTGCGCGATGAGTGCCGCCACCGGCTCGCCGGTGCCGCATTCGGCGTCCATGAGGGCCACGATGTCCTGCACCAGGTACTTGGCGCGGTAGTCCTTGACGTCGGTCGGGGCGCTGGAGCGTTCGTAGCCACGCAGGTTGGGCGCCACGCAACGGAAACCACCGTTTTCGGGCCGGGCAAAGTGCTCGAGCAAGGCGTCCCACACAAACGCCGCTTCGGGAAAGCCGTGCAGGAACATCAGCACAGGGCGGCCGCGCTGGCCGCTGGCGCGGCAGCTCAGGGTGATGCCGTGTGGCAGGTCTTGTTGCCAGGTCTCGATCATGGCCACGCTCCGGGGCAGTGGCTGGGGAAACGGGGTCAGTCCGCCGGGGTCTCGGGGGCTGCGGGGCTTGCAGCTTCGCCGGTGGCGTTGGCGGGGTGGGTCCAGTCCCACAGCAGCTGGGCCACCTCTTCCAGGCCCTGCTTTTTCAGGGCAGAGAACAGTCTGACTTCGCCGCCACCGGCCTGCAGTCGCGCAATCGACAGGGCCTTGGCCTGCTCGGCGCGGGTGAGCTTGTCGGCCTTGGTCAGCACGATCAGGAATTTCAGCCCTTGCTCCACACGCGGGCGAATGACTTCGAGCAGGGCTTCGTCCAGCTCGGTCAGGCCGTGGCGGGGGTCACACATCATCACCACGCCCAGCAGGTTGGGACGGCTGACCAGGTAATTGGCCATGACGCGTTGCCAGCGGGCCTTGTCGTCCCTGGCCACGGCGGCGTAGCCGTAGCCTGGCAAGTCGGCAAGCACCGCATCGGTGATGCCCTGCTTGCCCAGCGAAAACAGGTTGATGTGCTGGGTGCGGCCCGGTTTTTTGGAGGCAAAGGCCAGCTGTTTTTGCTGCGTCAGGGTGTTGATGCAGGTGGATTTTCCGGCGTTGGAACGGCCCACGAAGGCGATTTCGGGCAGGTCGTGGTCGGGCAGGTGGTGCAGCTGGGCAGCCGTGGTCAGGAAGCGGGCCGTATGCATCCAGCCCAGCGGCGTGACGGGGGCGGGTGCCGCGGGGGCGGCGGGCTTGGGGGGGCTGGATGTCATGGAAAGGGGTTCGGGTGGAGCGTCAGGAAACTGACGTTGACGGCATTGTAGAATCCTCCGGTTTTGTGCCGGTTCCCGGATACCTTGCCAACGGATACATGCCCATGAAGTCGATCGCCTCTTCCCTGCTGACCGCTGCCGCCTTGCTGGCCGGCTCTGCCTTCGCCGCCGCTCCTGCAGCTTCTGCCAAGCCGGATCTGGCCAAGGGCGAAGCGTCCTACACTGCCGTGTGCGCCGCCTGTCACGCTGCCGATGGCAACTCGACCACCCCTGTCAACCCTAAACTGGCCCAGCAGCACCCCGAGTACCTGGCCAAGCAGCTGCAGGAATTCAAGTCCGGCAAGCGCGCCAACGCCGTCATGAGCGGCATGGTGGCTGCGCTCAGCGACGATGACATGCGCAACATCAGCTACTGGCTGGCTTCCAAGCAGGCCAAGCCCGGTTTTGCCAAGGACAAGGACAGCGTCGCCCTGGGCGAGCGCATCTACCGTGGTGGCATCCCGGACCGCCAGGTCGCTGCCTGTGCCGGCTGCCACGCCCCCAACGGTGCCGGCATCCCGTCCCAGTACCCGCGTTTGTCCGGCCAGCATGCCGACTACACTGCTGCCCAGCTGGTGGCTTTCCGTGATGGCGCTCGCAAGAACAGCGCCCAGATGACGGGTGTGGCCGCCAAGATGAATGACCGCGAGATCAAGGCCGTTGCCGACTACATTGCCGGTCTGCGCTGATCGCCGGGTCGGCCCGGTCCGCACCTGATCACGCACATCCAAAGCGGGCTTTGTCCCGCTTTTTGTTTTTCTGGTCCCAAAATTTGTCCTTGCAATGACCTCGTTCACCGAAACTTCTGACGCTGACACTGCAACCGGATGGTGGAAGGCCTGGCAGGAACTGCTGGCTTCCATGCGCTTTGCCATTGCGTTGCTGACGGTCATCTGCATTGCTTCGGTGATCGGCACAGTGCTCAAGCAGCACGAGCCCTTTCCCAACTACGTCAATCAGTTCGGACCGTTCTGGGCCGAAGTGTTCAATGCACTGAACCTCTACAGCGTCTACAGCGCCTGGTGGTTCCTGCTGATCCTGGCCTTTCTGGTCACCAGCACCAGCCTGTGCATTGCCCGCAACACGCCCAAGATCCTGACCGACCTGAAGGTCTACAAGGAAAGCATCCGGGAGCAAAGCCTCAAGGCCTTCCACCACAAGGCCGAGGGTGCGGTGGCCGATGCGCCCGAGGCGGCGGCGCACCGTCTGGGCCAGCTGCTGGCCACCGGTGGCTGGAAGGTGAAACTGCAGTCGCGTGAAGCCCAGGGGGGAACAGGGTGGATGGTGGCCGCCAAGGCCGGCGCCGCCAACAAGCTGGGCTACATCGCGGCGCATTCGGCCATCGTGCTGGTGTGTTTGGGCGGCTTGCTCGATGGCGACCTGATCGTGCGCGCCCAGATGGCGTTCGGCGGCAAGAGCGTCTACAACGGCGGCGGCCTGATCGCCGATGTCCCGGTGCAGCACCGCCTGTCCGAGCGCAACCCGACCTTCCGCGGCAACCTGATGGTGGCCGAGGGCACGGCATCCAGCACGGCCATCCTCAACCAGTCCGACGGCATCCTGCTGCAGGAGCTGCCCTTCACGGTGGAGCTGAAAAAGTTCATCGTCGAGTACTACTCGACCGGCATGCCCAAGCTGTTCGCCAGCGACATCGTGATCCACGACAAGGCCACTGGCGACAAGCAGGAGGCGCGGGTCGAGGTCAACAAGCCGGCCAGTTACAAAGGCATCGAAATTTACCAGTCCAGCTTTGACGACGGCGGCTCCCGTGTGAAGCTGCAAGCGGTGCCGATGGCGGCGGCCAGCAAGCCTTTCGAGGTGGAAGGTGTGATCGGCGGCAGCACCGAGCTGACCAACGGCAACGACAAGCTGCGGCTGGAGTTCACCGGCTTGCGCACCATCAACGTCGAGAATTTCGCAGGTCAAGGAAGCGGTGCCACCGATGTGCGCGCGGTGGACCTGCGCCAGAACATCGAAAGCCGTCTGGGCGCCGGCCACAAGACCGCCACCAAAAAGGAGCTGCGCAACATCGGCCCCAGCGTGAGCTACAAGCTGCGCGACGCGGCCGGGCAGGCGCGCGAATACAACAACTACATGCTGCCGGTGGACATGGGCGACGGCCAGTCGGTGTTCCTGCTGGGCGTGCGCGAGAACCCGGGCGAGTCTTTCCGCTACCTGCGCCTGCCGGCCGACGAAAACGGGGCGATGGATGGTTTTGTGCGCCTGCGCGAGGCACTGCAGTCGGCGCCGCTGCGGCAGCTGGCGGTGCAACGCTACGCCCGCAACGCGGTGGACCCGAAGCGTCCAGAGTTGACGCAGCAGTTGGCCGACTCTGCTGCCCGCGCGCTGGGCCTGTTTGCCGGGCTGGAGCAGGTCCAGGGCAAGCCGGTGGCGGGCCTGCAGGCGGTGGCCGATTTCATGGAAGCCAATGTGCCCGAGGCCGAGCGCAGCCGCGCTGGCGAAATGCTGATCCGCATCCTCAACGGCGTGCTGTTCGAGCTGGATGCCGTGGCCCGCGAGCAGGCCGGTGCCAAAGCCCTGCCGCAGGACAAAATCCAGGGCTTCATGAGCCAGTCGGTGCTGGCCCTGAGCGACGCGCCGCTCTATACCGCACCCATGGCCCTCATGCTCAAGGACTTCACCCAGGTGCAGGCCAGCGTGTTCCAGGTGGCCAGAGCCCCCGGTAAAACCGTGGTTTACCTGGGCTGCGCCCTGCTGATCCTCGGCGTTTTTGCGATGCTCTATGTCCGCGAACGCCGCCTGTGGATCTGGCTGGCGCCTGCGGGCACCGGTTCGACGGCGCTGATGGCGCTGTCGTCCAACCGCAAGGCCATGGACACTGACCGCGAATTTGAACAACTCAAGGACCGCCTGCTGCCCACGCCACAGGCGCCGGAGAACGCTGCATGAACACGACCACCGTGACCCTCAACCCGGGCTTTTTCTCCCGCCGCAGCGCGGGAGACTGGGGCTTTGCCACACTGACCCTTTTGGGCATGCTCTGGGCCCTGAGCCAGTACCGCCACGCCATGGACGGGTACGAGCAGGCCATCCTGGTCGGCTCCTGGCCCGCGGCCGTCTGGCTGGGCTGGTTCTGGCGCCCGGCGCGCCACCTGATGCTGGGCGTGGCGGCGCTGTCCTTGCTGGCCATCACCAGTTACCAGGGCGATCTGGCGCGCGCCGACAGCGTGTTCTGGCTCAAGTATTTCCTCTCCAGCCAGTCGGCCATCCTGTGGATGAGCATGGTGTTCTTCATCAGCACGGCTTTTTACTGGGCCGGCATGTTCATCCGCGGCCAGAGCGATGTGTTCGAAGCGCTGGGCTCGCGCATGGCCTGGACGGGTGTGACGCTGGCCTTGGTGGGCACCATGGTGCGCTGGTACGAGAGCTACCTGATCGGGCCGGACGTGGGCCACATCCCGGTGAGCAATCTGTACGAAGTCTTCGTCATGTTCTGCTGGATGACGGCGGTGTTCTACCTGTACTACGAAGGCCAGTACCAGACCCGCGCCCTCGGGGCCTTTGTCATGCTGGTCGTCAGTGCCGCGGTGGGCTTTTTGCTCTGGTACACGCTGGTGCGCGAGGCGCACGAGATCCAGCCGCTGGTGCCGGCCCTCAAGAGCTGGTGGATGAAGCTGCATGTGCCGGCCAACTTCATCGGCTACGGCACCTTCGCGCTGTCGGCCATGGTGGCCTTTGCCTACCTGATCAAGCAGCAGGCCCATGAAACCCGCTGGTACAAACTCGCACCGCTGTGGCTTTTGGGGGCAGCTTTGTGCTTTGTGCCGATCGCCTTCCGTCAGCGTGGCGTGGCCGAAGCAGGCGGTAGCTACTGGGTGGGTTATGCCCTGGTTGCGGCCCTGATCGCGGGTGGCATCCTGCTGGGGCGCAAGCGCCTGACCGAGCGCCTGCCAGCACTGGAGGTGCTCGACGACGTGATGTACAAGGCCATTGCCGTGGGCTTTGCCTTTTTCACCATCGCCACTGTGCTGGGCGCCCTGTGGGCGGCCGAGGCCTGGGGCGGCTACTGGAGCTGGGATCCCAAGGAAACCTGGGCCCTGATCGTCTGGCTCAACTACGCGTCCTGGCTGCACATGCGCCTGATGAAAGGCCTGCGTGGCACCGTGGCGGCCTGGTGGGCGCTGGTGGGTCTGGGCGTGACCACCTTCGCCTTTCTGGGCGTGAACATGTTCCTGAGCGGCCTGCACAGCTACGGCACGCTCTGAGTGGTTTTCGCGAGCAGGGGCTCGCTCCTGCAAAGGCGAAATCGATGCAGGAGGCCGCCCCGCGGCCGAAGCTGTTGTTGTGATGGAGGCTTACCATGCTGATCCGTTCTTCCGATGCCGGTTTTGACCATCCCGTCCCCAGCGAGATCACATCGCGGGCATTGTTCGAATCACGTCGTACCCTGCTGCAGCAAATGGCAGCCGGTGCCGCCGGCCTGACGCTGGCCGGCTGGGCGGCGCGCGATGCGCGTGCCCAAATGAAGGGCCCGGGTGTGCTGCCGGTCTTGTCTGCAGTGCCGTCCACGGTGGCGGGTGCCCAGACGATGGACAAGCCCACGGCCTACAAGGACGCCACCACGTACAACAATTTCTACGAGTTCGGTACCGACAAGTCCGACCCGGCCCGCCATGCCCACACCCTCAAGACCCAGCCGTGGACGGTGGAGGTGGAAGGCCTGGTCAAAAAGCCTGGTCGCTACGGTCTGGAAGACCTGATGAAGTGGTCCGCAATGGAAGAGCGCATCTACCGCCTGCGCTGTGTCGAAGGCTGGTCCATGGTGATCCCGTGGGTGGGCTATTCGCTGGCCGAACTGATCCGTCGCGTCGAGCCGCAGCCCGGTGCGAAGTTTGTGGAATTCGTCACCCTGGCCGACCGTGCCACCATGCCGGGCATCCGATCCAGCGTACTGGACTGGCCCTATGTGGAAGGCTTGCGCATGGACGAGGCCATGCACCCGCTCACGCTGCTGGCTTTTGGCATGTACGGCGAGGTGCTGCCCAAGCAGAACGGTGCCCCATTGCGCCTGGTGGTGCCGTGGAAATACGGCTTCAAGAGCGCCAAGAGCCTGGTCAAGATCCGCTTTGTGGACAAACAGCCGGTGTCGTCCTGGGAGAAAGCCGCGCCGCAGGAATACGGTTTTTACTCCAACGTGAACCCGGTCGTTGACCACCCGCGCTGGAGCCAGGCCAGCGAGCGCCGCATCGGTGAAGACGGCCTGCTGGCCAAAAAGCGCAAGACCTTGATGTTCAATGGCTACGAACCGCAGGTCGGCCAGCTTTACGCCGGCATGGACTTGAAGAAATTTTTCTGATGCTGTCTGCGGTCGTTCGGTCTGAATGCCATATGCCCGTTCGGGCTGAGCCTGTTCAAGCCCCAACCTCATGAGCACATGGCTGCGAACCCGCACCGCCTGGTGGGTGCTGCTGGCGATCGGCCTGTTACCGCTGGTTTCGCTGGTCTGGCGCACGCTGACCGACCAGCTCGGTGCCAACCCGGCTGAAACCCTGATCCGCGCCACCGGCGACTGGACCCTGCGCGGCCTGTGCCTGACGCTCGCCATCACCCCGCTGCGTGTGCTGCTGGGCTGGCCCGAACTGCTGCGCTTTCGCCGCCTGCTGGGCCTGCTGACTTTCGGCTACGCCAGCCTGCACCTGCTGGGCTACGCCGGTTTCGACATGGGTTTTGTATGGGCCGACATCGCACATGACATTCCCAAACGCCCCTTTGTGCTGGTGGGCGCGCTCGCTTTTGCGCTGCTGCTGCCGTTGGCGGCCACCTCATGGAATGGCGCGATCCGGCGCATGGGAGCCAAGCGCTGGCAAGCGCTGCACCGCAGCGTCTATGCCGTGGCCGTGCTTGCCATCCTGCATTTCTGGTGGATGCGATCAGGCAAACGCAACTTCACCGAGGTGTGGGTCTACGGCCTGATTCTGGCCGGATTGCTGGGCTGGCGGGTGCAGAGAGGACTCAAAAAACTGCTGTAGGAGCGCGCCCCTGCGCGCGAAATGTATTCGGCCGCAGGGGCGGCCTCCCACAAGATTCGACAGCAGCTTTGGCCCCTGATCGCAAAGGGTGTTATCCCCGGATCAGCCGACCAGCTGCTCCAGCGCAAAGGTGTCAAACGCCGATTCGCGTTGACGGATCAGGTGCGCCTTGTCGCCATCGACCAGCACCTCGGCGGCACGGCCACGGGTGTTGTAGGTGCTGGCCATGCTCATGCAATACGCGCCCGTGGACAGCACGGCCAGCAGATCGCCCGACTGCACCACCAGCGAACGGTCGCGGCCGAGCCAGTCGCCGCTTTCGCAGATGGGGCCAACCACGTCATACGTGACGGCTTCACCCGCGCGTGGCACCACCGGCACGATCTGGTGGAAAGCCTCGTACATGGCCGGGCGTGGCAGGTCGTTCATCGCGGCGTCGACGATGCAGAAATTCTTCTGTTCCCCCGGCTTGGTGAAGATCACCTCGGTCAGGCACACCCCGGCGTTGCCCACCAGCGAGCGGCCTGGCTCGATCATCAGCTGGCGCTGGCCGTAGCCGCGCGCGTCCAGCTTGGCCAGCAGCTGTGCCCACAGGGCATCGGCCGCAGGCGGTGTGTCGCCGTTGTAGTCGATGCCCAGACCTCCGCCGAAGTCGATGTGGTGGATCGCAATGCCAGCGGCTTCGATCTCGGCCACCAGGTCCAGCACGCGGTCCATCGCGTCCAGATAAGGCGTGACCTCGGTGATCTGCGAGCCGATGTGGCAGTCGATGCCCACCACCTGCAGACCGGGCAGGCTGGCCGCGTGGCGGTAGGCGCGCAGCGCGTGTTCGTGCGCGATGCCGAACTTGTTGCCCTTCAGGCCGGTGGAAATGTAGGGGTGCGTCTTGGCGTCCACGTTGGGGTTGACGCGCAGGCTCACCGGCGCCTTCAGGCCCAGTTCGCAGGCCACGCTGCTGAGCACATCGAGCTCGGCTTCGCTCTCGACGTTGAAACAGCCGATGCCGGCCTGCAGTGCCTGCTTCATCTCGGCGCGGGTTTTGCCCACGCCCGAGAAGATGACCTTGGCCGGATCGCCGCCCGCGGCCAGCACGCGCAACAGTTCACCGCCGGAGACGATGTCGAAGCCGCAACCGGCGTTGGCAAACACCTGCAGCACCGCCAGGCTGGAGTTGGCCTTCATGGCGTAGCAGATCTGTGCCTTGCGGCCGGCAAAGCCGCGCTGGTAGGCGGCCAGGGCCGACAGCATGGCGGCTTTGGAATAGACGAACAGGGGCGTGCCGTGTTCGCGGGCCAGATCGACCAGGCGCACACCTTCCATGTGCAGTTGCTCGCCCTGGTAGGCGATGAAGGGCTGGCCGGGCAGGGATGCGGTGGTGGTCATGTTCAGCGTGAGGGTTCGGAGGCGGCAGGCTTGGCTGCGGGCGCAACCTGATGCCAGGGGTTGAGTGTTTGCGGCAGTGTGGCGCGGCCTTGCGATTCGGGTGTGGTGGGCAAGACCAGGGGGCCTTTTTGCCCGCAGGCCGCGAGCATTGCACCACAGCCGGCAAGGGCATGGCCGATGACTAGAATTCTTGCAATTCTCAACATCCGGCGATTGTAATGACCGACCTCGAATACATGGACCAGGCCGAGCGCCTGCTGGCACAGGTGGAAGCCTCGTGCGACCGCATCAACGACGAGACCGACGCCGACATCGACAACCAGCGCGTGGGCGGCATGGTCACGCTCACGTTCCGCAACCGCAGCCAGATCGTCATCAACCTGCAAAAACCGCTGCACGAGGTCTGGCTGGCCGCACGGTGTGGAGGCTTCCATTACAAATTCGACGCTGGCCTCTGGATGGATACCAAGGGCCAAGGCGAGTTCTGGGAAAGCCTGTCGCGTTACGCCAGCGAGCAGTCAGGCCAGGCCCTGCGTTTCGGGGCCTGACCGCTCAGTTGCGAAACAGGTCCAGAATCCGGCGCTTCTCGTCACCTGCGGGCAGGGGTGCAGGCTTGTCATCGCTGCGATCACCCAGTCCGAGTGAGCTGACACCGCCGCGGGCAAATTCTTCAAAAACCCATTCATTGCCCACATGGACCAGGCCTTCGGGAACCGGGTATTCCGATACCGGGACCCCACGCAATGCGGTGTCCATGTAGCTGATCCACACCGGCAGGCTCAGGCCGCCACCGGTCTCGCGGTCACCCAGCTTGCGAGGGGTGTCGTAGCCGATCCAGACGATGCCGGTGACCTGCGGGTTGTAACCGGCAAACCAGGCGTCCATCGAGTCGTTGGTGGTGCCGGTCTTGCCGTACACATCGGGGCGTTTGAGCAAGGCCTGAGCGCGCGCTGCTGTGCCCGAGCGGGTGACTTCCTGCAGCAGGCTGTTCATCACGTACGCGTTGCGAGGGGTGATCGCGCGCTGTGATTCTTCCGGCTGTTCAGGGGGAGGGCTTTCGACCAGGACCTTGCCCTTGGGGTCGGTGATGCGCGTGATCAGGTGGGGCTGCACCAGGTAGCCACCGTTGGCGAACACCGAATAGCCCGCAGCCATCTGCATCGGGGTCACGGAGCCTGCCCCCAAGGCCATGGTCAGGTAGGCAGGGTGTTTGTCTTCGTCAAAGCCGAAACGGGTGATCCATTCCTGTGCGTTGCGGGCGCCCACCGCCTGCAGCACGCGGATGGAGACCATGTTCTTGGATTTGGCCAAGCCGGTGCGCAGGCTCATCGGGCCATCGAACTTGCCGTCGTAGTTTTTGGGCTCCCAGGGCTGGCCGCCGGTCACGCCGCCGTCAAAGAACAAGGGGGCGTCGTTGACCACCGTGGTGGGGGTGAAGCCTTTTTCGAGGGCGGCTGAGTAGATGAAGGGCTTGAAACTCGAGCCTGGCTGGCGCCAGGCCTGGGTGACGTGGTTGAACTTGTTTTTGGCGAAATCGAAGCCGCCGACCAGGGCGCGCACCGCACCGGTTTTAGGGCTGATGGCGACGAAGGCACCTTCCACTTCGGGTTGCTGTGTGATCTCGTAGCCTCCCTTGGCCATCTGCACGATGCGCACCACAGCGCCGCGGCGCAGACGGACAGCTGGTGCGGCCTTGTCAGACAGCCCCGATTGCACGGGCTTGAGCCCATCGCCGGTGATCTCGATCGTGTCGCCATTGCCACGGGTGACCACCACCTTGCGCGGGCCGGCTTCGAGCACCACGGCAGAGAGCAGGTCGCCGTTGTCGGGATGGTCGTCAAGCGCATCGTCGATGGTGTCTTCGAGTTTCTTCGGGTCGGTGGGCAGGTCGATGAATTTCTCGGGGCCGCGGTAAATCTGGCGGCGCTCGTAATCCATGATGCCCTGGCGCAGTGCACGGTAGGCGGTGCGTTGTTCTTCGGCCACCAGGGTGGTGGTGACGTTCAGTCCGCGAGTGTAGGTTTCGGCGCCGTACTGGGCATAAACCATCTGGCGCACGGTTTCAGCCACGTATTCGGCGTGCAGGATGTTCTTGTCGGCCGAGGTCCGCAAGTGCAGCGGTTCGGCTTTGGCGGCCTTGGCTTGCGCCGCCGTGATGAAGCCGTTGTCTTCCATGCGCTCGATGATGTAGAGCTGACGCGCTCGGGCACGTTTGGGGTTGGCGAACGGGTTATAGGCCGAAGGCGCTTTGGGCAGGCCGGCGAGCATGGCGGCTTCGGCAATCGTGATGTCCTTGAGCGATTTGCCGAAGTAGGTTTCGGCGGCCGAGGCAAAACCATAGGCCCGGTTGCCCAGGAAGATCTGGTTCATGTAGATCTCCAGGATCTGGTCCTTGGAGAGCATGTGCTCGAGTTTGTAGGTCAGCAGGATCTCGTAGATCTTGCGGGTGTAGGTCTTCTCGGACGACAGGTACACATTGCGCGCCACCTGCATGGTGATGGTCGAGGCGCCCTGACTCTTCATGCGGCCGATGTTGGCAATGCCGGCGCGCAAGATGCCCAGATAGTCCACGCCACCGTGCTGGTAGAAGCGAGCGTCTTCGATGGAGAGCACGGCATCCTTCATGACCTTGGGGATCTCGTTGATCGGGGTCAGGTTGCGGCGTTCTTCGCCAAACTCGCCCATCAGCACGCCATCGGCGGTGTAGACCCGCAGAGGCAGCTTGGGCCGGTAGTCGGCCAGGTCAGAGATGTCGGGCAGGTTGGGGTAAGCCACCACCATGGCCACACCCGCGACGAACACGATGCTCAGCACAGCGGCGACCGCCAGCCCCCCCAGCCAGAACACCAGCTTGAGCAGCCATTTCCCGGGGCCTGCGGGCGTTGAGGGGGTTTTGGAGGAGGGCTCGCGATCGGCGTTGGACTTGGCGGACATAGGACCTTTATCGGCAGCGCCGAAAGGGCGCGAGGCAGGCCCGCATTATAAAAATCCGCGCCCATGACTTGCTTATGAAATTGTTTGAATTGAAATCCTAATTACTCATTTATGGATTGAAACAAGATGTTCTCTTCTCTACAAAGGTGATGCACCAGCCCGCAAGAGGTTGGTCAGGGAGGAGACCCGGCATGCAATGGATCAGGCGGATGGGGGGTCTGGTGGCCTGGCGACAACAACGCGCCAGTGCCTGGGGCGCCTTGCTCGGCCAGCAGGACATCCTGGTGGCCGCCTTGTCTGTGCAGCAGACCGGGAGCTTTCGCGTGGTGGTGTTCGAGCACCTGCACGCATCTTCGGCGCTGGTGCACCTTTCCGAACGCGAGGAGGACTGGGTTCAGACCCTGAGGACTTTGGGCAAGCCCCTGCCCAAACGTTGGCGCACCATGGCCTTGGCTGTCAGCGAAGAACGTTGTCGCCAGGGGGTGCTGGTGTGGGATGGTCCGCTGGACACACGCAGGCTCGAGGCTGAAGTGCAGCTGGAGGCTGCCGCTGCATGGGGCGTGGCGCCGGCGGAGGTCGGTTTCGATTACCGCCTGCAGGAAGCGCCGCCTGCCGACGGTCTGCGGGTGCAATGGGCCTCCTGCCTGAGCGAGCAGCTCTTGCAATGGCAGCAGCATGCACGCCGTGCCGGTTGGCGTTTGCCGGTGGTGGAGCCCGAGCTTCAGGCCGCGCAACGGGCAGCGGTGTACTTGCGCGGCGATGACCTGCAGCACTGGGCCCAGTCTCCCCAGGACTGGCAGTTTGCGCGTGGGCCTGAACGCAGTCTGGCTGAAGTGGATTGGCTGGCGCTGCAAAGCGGCCCCATGTGGAAGCCGCTGGTGGCCTGTGGTGCCGCATTGGGGGCCTTGTTGTGAACGCCCGGCCATTGAACCTGCTGCGCCATCCCCGGCGCGTGCATGCACTGGCGGCTGGGGCAAGGCCTGCTGTGCTGGGTGCTTGGCTTGTCGGCGTGCTGCTGGGTGGTGTTTGGGGTTGGTCGCAGCAGGTGCAGATGGACCGGTTGCTGGACCAGCGCGTGCAGCTGCAGGCCCAATCGAGTGCCTTGCGCGAACAGCAGGCTCGTCAGACGGCCGCTCAGGAAAAGGCGCAGCTGCAGTCGAAATGGGGGCAGAGAGCGCAGTCCTGGCGGGCGCAGCGTCAGCACCTGATGGAGCTGCATGCGGCATTGATGACGCAGGCCGCAGAAACAGGGCTGCGTGTGGAGCGCTGGCAGGGCGACGGCCGTCAACTGGTGCTGCAAGCTTGGTTGCCCCGTGCCGACCATGTGCCGGCGGTGCTGTCGGGCCTGTCCCGCTCATGGGCAACGGCTTGGACTTTGCAAAGCATGGGTGATCGGGCTGGCTCAGGGGTGGATGTGGTGCTGCAGGCCCCATGGCCTGCTGGCATCCGGGACGATGGGCGGCGAAAGCCATGAAGGCTCAATGGTCCAAGTTCCGCCCGGACCTGCGGCGCCATCTGCTGGTGCTGGCGGGGGCTTGTCTGTCCGGAGTGGCTTTGGCCTGGTGGTGGTGGCCGCTGGACACCGAAGCACTGGACGTCTTGCGCCAGGAGGTGGCTCAATTGCAGGCCCAAACCCAGGTTCAGGTACCGGACCAACCACACAAGCAGCAGAGGCCGGCTGCGGACGCTGTGGCTGGATACGAACAGCTTGTTTTGGATGAGCCTGCGCTGGCCGAGGCAGACATGGTCTGGCCCTGGTTGCAACAACGGATGCAGGCACAAGGGCTGCAGGTCCTGCTGCTGAGGCCGCAGGCGGTGAACATGGACAAGGGCTTGCCCGAGCAGGCGGTGGCCCTGCGCCTGCAAGGACGCTGGCGCGATTGGCTCGTGTTGGAAGAGGCTCTTCACGAGCATGCCCCCTGGTGGGTCATTGACCAATGGCAGGTGATGCCTGCGGCTGCACAGTCTGAAGACGTGCGCATCGAACTGCAGGCGCGGCTGGGCTTGCAGCCACCAGGATGGAGGCGGGAGGAGAGGCAACGCGTCTGGCCGCTGTGGCCACAGACTTCTGTTTCGCCGCAAACCACTGGTGCCCCTTTGTTTGCATCGGCGCAGACGCCTGCTCCCCTTGTATCCGCCAGCGAGGCTGCGGGCGGTCTGTCCGCTGACCCGCGTGGGTGGCCGATGGATCAACTGCGCCTGCTTGGGGTCTGGCGGCAGGCCGGGACCGCACACGCGGTCGTGGCGGTGGGACAAGACCCGGTGGTGTTGCGGCTGGGCCAGCAGATTGGACGAGAGGCTTTCCGTGTACGCAGGATTGGCGATGACCATGTGGATCTGGCCACTGCCCGCACATCTGGGCCGTTGTTGCACCTGACGCTGCGAGAGGGCAAGTGATGAAGAACCTGATTTGGCGAAACACCGTGCCGATGGCGCTCGTCGTTGCAGTCTGGGGTTGGCCTGCTTGGGCCCAGTGGCCCGGGCGCCTGCAGGAGCCTGCCAACAGTGACCCGATCAGCCTGAATTTCCAGAACACCGAAGTGCGGGCCCTGATGCAGGTGTTTGCCGATTTCACGGGTCTGAATTTCGTGACCACCGACAGCGTGACGGGTCAGGTGTCGGTGCGTTTGCAGGAGGTGCCCTGGCCGCAGGCCCTGCAGGTGGTGCTGCAGGCCAAGGGGCTGGCGGCCCGGCAGGACGGTCGGGTGGTCTGGATTGCGCCGCATGACGAGTGGTTGCAGCGGGAAAAGAAATCGCTGGAGGCGCAAGCCGCCCTGGAGGGGGTGAGTCCTTTGCAGATGGCCTCGGTGCGCCTGCAGTACGCGCGAGCCAGCGAGGTGGCACAGCGCCTGCAAGGGCTGGCGCCCACCGGGGGTGTGGCCAGTGGTGGCCGCTGGTTGTCTGCCCGGGGCAGCGTGATGGCCGAGCCGCGCACCAACCAGTTGTTCATCAGCGACGTACCGGCGCGCGTGGCCGAGTTGCAGCAGATCGTGGCGAAACTGGATGTGCCGGTGCGACAGGTGCTGATCGAGGCGCGCATCGTCGAGGCGGATGACCAGTTTGGCGAGTCGCTGGGCGTGCGGCTGGGGGTGGGCGTGGGTCGCAACGTTCAGATCAACGGACAGGCCACCAGCGTGGGCCAGCTGGGCGCGACCAATGCCGTGACGGGTGCAGGCGCGGTCAGCGGCAACCAGGTGGCTTTTCCTGCGGGCGCGGCGGGGCAGACGCTGGTGAATCCGGCCAGTGTGGCGGTGTCGCTTTTCAATGCGGCGGCTGACCGCTTCATCAATCTGGAGTTGTCGGCGCTCGAAGCCGATGGCCGTGGCAAAGTGGTGTCGCGTCCGCGGGTGATCACCGCCGATCAAACCAAGGCCCTGATCGAGCAGGGGACCGAATTGCCATACCAGACCGCCGCCACCTCAGGCGGCAGCACGCTAGATCGGAAGAGCACACGTCTGAACTCCAGTCACACTGGTAGATCTCGTATGCCGTCTTCTGCTGGAAAA
>CAXRGK010000089.1:0-25249 GCA_964230145.1 Burkholderiaceae bacterium
AGAGCATGAGGGAGAGGGGAAGGCCGGACGACGATTTCTGCGTACCCGCAGCATGAGGAAGCCCGGGGAGGCCCCATCCGCGTCCCCCGGAGACCCAAAACCAACACAGAGATAATGCCCGGCATGGTCCGTTCTACCCAACTCCTCCATGCACAGCGCGAACCCGCGCCGCTGCGTCCTGCCGCCACCGTGCTCCTGCTGCGCGACGGCCCGCAAGGCCTTGAAGTGCTGATGACCCGCCGCTCCATGACCGCCAGCTTTGCGCCTGGCGCCTACGTGTTCCCGGGTGGCGGCATCGACGCTGCCGACGCGGCCGCCCACGCGCAGGCCATCCGCCGCCCCGGCCAGAGCGACCTGCATCTGACGCAGGCGATTGCCGCGATCCGCGAAAGCTTTGAAGAACTGGGCGTGCTGTTGGCCCGCCACGCCGACGGTCGCTGGGCCGATGCGACGGACATTGCGGCCATCGACCGCACCGGCCCCTTTGCCGACCAGTGCCTGGCGCGGGGTCTGCAGCTCGCGGCCGATCAGGTCTTCATCCTCGCGCACTGGATCACCGACCGCGACCTGCCGCGCCGTTTTGACGTGCCCTTTCTCGTGGCCCGCATGCCCGAGGGCCAGACCCCGGTGGCCGACGAGACCGAGCAGTTCGAGCCCGTGTGGGTGCGTCCGCAGGACGCGCTCGCGCGCCACGAGGCTGGGCAGTTCTTCATCATCTTCCCGACCATCCGCACGCTGGAGCGTCTGAAGGCCTTTGCCACGGTCGACGAGGTGCTGGCCGCCTGCGCCGCCACCGAAGAGCCGCTGTTCACCAGTTGCCCCCGCGCGGGCTGGCTGGCCGGCAAGGAGGCGCGCTATATGGAACACGAGTCACCCTATGGTGAGCTGGAACTGGTCAGCCCGGACGGTCAGATCGTGCACCACCTGGACTGGCAGACCGAACAGCCCGTGGCCCTGCTGAAAAACGTGCAGCGCCTGACCGCTCCGAATCCGGGTGTGATGACCGGCCCCGGCATCAACAGTTATCTGGTGGGCGACCCCAACACCGGCTTCATCGCCATCGACCCCGGCCCGGCCGACCCCGACCATCTGGAGCGCCTGTGGCGTGCGGCGGGCGGCAACATTCGTTTCATCGTCTGCACCCATTCGCACCCCGACCACTCGCCGGGCGCTGCGCCGCTGCAGGCGATGTGCAAAGACCAACCACCCATTCTGGGTCTGGCCTCGCGGCCCACGGCGCGGGCCCACAGCCAGTTCAAACCCGATCGCGAACTGCAGGACGGCGAACGCCTGGTGCTCGGCGCCGGTGGCGTGACGCACACGCTGCGCGCCCTCCACACCCCCGGCCATGCGGCCAACCATGTGTGTTTCGTGCTCGAAGAAGACGGTTTGCTCTTCTCGGGTGACCACATCCTCAACGGCAGCACCACCGTGATCGATCCGCCTGACGGCCACATGGGCGATTATTTGAACGCGCTGGACCTGCTGTCCGCCGTCTGCGACCAGCACGGCATCGGCTTCATCCTGCCGGCCCATGGCCATGTGCTGGGCTTTGCCAAACAGGCCATCACCCAGCTCAAGGCGCACCGCCTGCGTCGCGAGGCCAAGATCGCTGCGGCCATGCAGGCCCTGCCCAACGGTACGCTGGAGCAATGGGTCGAAAAAGCCTACGACGATGTGCCACCGCGCCTGTGGCCGGTGGCGGCGCGATCGCTGCAGGCGCATGTGGACCACATCCGCGAGACACTGGGCGCATGAGCGAAGAAGGCATCCGGCTGGCCAAGCGGGTGGCGGCGCAGCAGGGCTGCTCTCGCCGGGAGGCGGAAGCGCTGATCACCTCGGGCGCCGTGCAGGTGGCCGGTGAGGTCGTGACCGACCCCGCGCGCCGGGTGTCCGAAGGCCTGCCGGTGCAGGTCAACGCCGGCCCCGTGGGTGGTGCCATGACGGTGCTGCTGCACAAACCGGCGGGCATGACCGCGGCCGAGGCCCTGCGCCAGGCGTGGTCCGATTTGGCGCTGGGGCCGATGCCCCCCGCAGGGCTCACGGAGTGCTTGCCTTTGCCTGAGCAGGCTTCGGGTCTGTCGGTCTGGTCCGACGAGCGGCCGGTGGTGCGGCGGCTGCTGGACCGGGAACGTCCTCTGGAGACCGAATGGCTGCTGACCATGCCCGTGGCGGCCGCGCAGGCGGTCATCGGCCCCCTGCAGGCGGGCGGGGTGCGCGCCAGCCTGGGCCATGAGCGCGATGGCCTGGGACAGTGGCGTCTGGTGGACAAAGGTGACCGGGGGCCGAAACTGGTGGATTTTCTTGATTCGCGTCAATTGGCTGGCGGCTGGACCTTGCGGCGGCAGCGCCTGGGCCGACAGGGCCTGTCGCCGCTGTCTGTGGGGCAGGTCCGTTTGCGGCTGGAGTTCGAAAAATTCTGAAACATATTCAGCCCTTTCTGTAGGGGATAGGCCTTGAAAACTGCGGTGAGAGGCCCAAAATCCCCATTCCGGTCAGGAAATTGACCAGACAGGCACAGGCCAGCGCGCAAGCGGGGTCGGTGTCTGACCCGGGGCATCTTGCCCCTTGCTGGACGCAGAGAGGAGAACACCATGCGTTTGAGTACCAAAAGCCGTTTTGCCGTGACCGCCATGATCGATGTGGCCCTGCGCGAAGACCGTGGCCCGGTTTCGCTGGCCGCGATCAGCGAGCGGCACCAGATTTCCCTGTCCTATCTGGAGCAGCTGTTCAGCAAGCTGCGCCAGGCCGGACTGGTTGAGAGCACCCGTGGCCCGGGCGGTGGTTATTCGCTGGGCCGTGTGGCCGAGCAGATTTCCATGGCCGACATCCTGAGCGCGGTGGATGCGCCCACCGCTGAAGAAGCCGCCGGCGAGCAGGAGAGCTGGATGAGCAGCGATTTGTGGTCCAGCCTGAACAACCAGATGCTGGCGCACCTGCAGTCGATCAGCCTGCGTCAGCTGGTGGCCGAGCAGCGTGCCAAGGGCGTGGCCATCGAGCCCGCCCCGGTCAAGGCCACGTCGGTCCGTAAGGGGGTGTTTGCGCGCCCCAAGGTGGATGTGCTCAAGATCACAGCACCTAACTCGGTGTTTGCGCTGGCGGGCACCCTCATGCCCGGCCGCAGCTGATCGACCCCGGCCTTGCCAGAAACCGCCTTCGGGCGGTTTTTGTTTTGTGGGATTGGCATGGGCAGCTCCGGCTACCGCCCACCGCGCTCCCGGAACAAAGCCACAAAAAACCGCCCAAAGGCGGTTTCCGAGAATAAGTTGTGAAGTTCGCCGATAAGCCGGATTCTGTGCACCGCGGTTGCCCACGGCGTGACCGCCATTACTCTGGGCCGAGGGTCGCCCACCCGGCTCGATGCTACCTACCCGCACACTCTCCGGAACCAGATCAACGTGTGCCTACTTGGTATTGCTGCGCGCAGAGATTGCCCGTTTCACCCGCACTCAAGCGGCTCGTCTCTGTTGCTCTGATCCTCACCTTGCGGTGGAGAGGTGTTACCTCCTGCGCTGTCCTGTGCAGTCCGGACGTTCCTCCAGTGCCTGGTTTCCCAGATTGCACCAGCGGCGGTCTGGCGAGCTTCACGCCCTGATTATCGCTGTTGTGTATATGGACATGCAGATTCGTCATGTCAAACGGCGCACAATGCCGCCTACCCCCGAAGGAGACCCTCCATGAAAGCCAGCAACATCCTCGACACCATTGGCCGCACGCCGCACATCCGCATCAACCGTCTGTTTGGTGATGCCAAGGTCTGGATCAAGTCCGAGCGCAGCAATCCGGGCGGCTCCATCAAGGACCGCATCGCCCTGGCCATGGTCGAAGATGCGGAAAGCCGTGGCCTGCTGCAGCCCGGCGGCACCATCATCGAGCCGACTTCAGGCAACACCGGCATCGGTCTGGCCATGGTCGCGGCCGTCAAGGGCTACAAGCTGATTCTGGTCATGCCCGACAGCATGAGCATCGAGCGCCGCCGCCTGATGCTGGCCTACGGTGCCACCTTTGACCTGACCCCGCGCGAAAAAGGCATGAAAGGCGCGATTGCCCGTGCCGAAGAACTGCTGGCCACCACGCCAGGCGCCTGGATGCCGCAGCAGTTCGAGAACCCGGCCAACATCGAGGTGCATGTGAAAACCACCGCGCAGGAAATCCTGGCCGATTTTCCGGATGGCATCGACGCCCTCATCACCGGTGTGGGCACGGGCGGCCACCTCACCGGCGTGGCCAAGGTGCTCAAGGCCAAGTTCCCCCAGCTCAAGGTGTTCGCGGTGGAGCCCGCCGCTTCGCCCGTGATCTCGGGCGGTGCGCCAGCGCCGCACCCCATTCAGGGCATCGGCGCGGGGTTCATCCCCAAGAACCTCGACACCGCGCTGCTGGATGGCGTGATTCAGGTGGACGCCGAAGCCGCGCGTGAATACGCCCGCCGCTCGGCGCGCGAAGAAGGTCTGCTGGTGGGCATCTCCTCTGGCGCCACGCTGGCGGCCATTGCGCAAAAATTGCCCGAGCTGCCGGCCGGCGCCAGCGTGCTGGGCTTCAACTACGACACGGGCGAACGGTATCTGTCGATCGAAGGCTTTTTGCCGAGTTGAATTCGCGCGCAGGGGCGCGCTCCTACAGAGCGTCATGTTCCTGTAGGAGGCCGCCCCTGCGGCCGATGGCACTGCAGGCCCGACAATAGGCCCCATGAAAACCATTCGACTCAAGGCAGGGAAAGAGCGTTCCCTGCTGCGCCGCCATCCCTGGGTGTTCGACTCGGCCATCGCCAAAGGCGGCGGCGACGCGGGTGAGACGGTGCGCGTGGAGTCCGCTGAAGGGCAGTTCCTGGGCTGGGCCGCGTTCAGTCCGAACTCTCGCATCCGTGCCCGCGTCTGGAGCTTTGACGAGGCGCAGCGCATTGATGCGAACTTCATCCACGCGCGCATTGCACAAGCCGTGGCCGCGCGCCAGTGGTTTGACATCCAGAGCGATGGTGTGCGGCTGGTGCATGGCGAGGCCGATGGCCTGCCCGGCCTGGTCGTGGACCGCTACGGCGACACGCTGGTGGCGCAGTTCACCAGTTGCGGCTCCGAAAAATTCAAGAAAGCGATTGCCGACGCGCTGCTGCAGGTCACGGGTCTGACGCGGCTGTATGAGCGCTCGGACGCCAGCGTGCGCCAGCTCGAAGGCTTGAGTGAGGTGACCGGCTGGCTGCGGGGCGAAGGCGCCACCGAGCTCACGATCCGCGAACACGACTGGCAGCTCACGTTGGACGTGGCCACCGGCCACAAGACCGGTTTCTATCTGGACCAGCGCGACAGCCGCCAACGGTTTTACGAGCACACGCGGTACCGCCAGTTTGGCAAGGTGCTCAACTGCTACTGCTATACCGGCGGCTTCACCATCGCCGCGCTGGCGGGCGGGGCGGGGCACGTCACGTCCATCGACTCCTCGGGCCCGGCGCTCGAACGCGCCCGCGCCCATGTGCGGCTCAACGGTTTTGAGGCGTCGCGGGCCACGTTTCTGGATGCCGATGTGAATGCCAGCCTGCGCCAGTTCATCGAACGCGGCGAAACGTTTGACGCCATCGTGCTCGACCCACCCAAGTTCGCGCCCACGGCCGCACACGCCGAGCGCGCTGCCCGTGCCTACAAGGACATCAACCGCCTGGCCTTCAAGCTGCTGGCACCCGGCGGCGAACTGTTCACGTATTCGTGCTCGGGCGGGATCGGCGCCGACCTGTTCCACAAGATCGTGGCCTCGGCGGGCACCGATGCGGGCGTGGACGGCTTCATCAGCGAGCGCCTGCAGGGCGCGCCCGATCACCCGATGACGATAGCCTTTCCTGAAGGCGAATACCTCAAGGGGTTGGTTGTCGTACGGCGCTGACCCGGTCCCGGCAAGCCCATCGTCACCCCGATAAACTCACGCCTTTTGCGCAATTCTCCGGAGCATTCCATGGCCCTCATTCCCGCCACCATCCTCACCGGCTTTCTCGGCTCGGGCAAGACCACGCTGCTCAAGCGCGTGCTGTCGGAGAGCCACGGCATGAAGCTGGCGGTGATCGAAAACGAGTTCGGCGAGGAAAACATCGACAACGAAATTCTGGTGTCGGAGACCAACGAGCAGATCATCCAGATGAGCAACGGCTGTGTCTGCTGCACCATCCGCGAAGACCTGCGTGCCACGCTGCAGCTCTTGGCCGCCAAGCGCCGCAAGGGCTTGCTGCAGTTTGACCGGGTGGTGATCGAGACCACGGGCCTGGCCGATCCCGGCCCGGTGGCGCAGACCTTCTTCATGGACGACGAGATCGCCGAGACCTTCCTGCTCGACTCCATCCTCACGCTGGTGGATGCCAAACACGCCCAGCAGCAGCTCAACGACCGCGTCGAAGCCCAGCGCCAGGTGGGCTTTGCCGACCAGATCTTCATCAGCAAGGCCGATCTGGTCTCCGCTGACGAGCTGGCCGCGTTGCAGCATCGCCTCAAGCACATGAATCCACGTGCGCCGCACAAGATGGTGCATTTCGGCGAGGTGCCGATCAAGGAAGTCTTTGACCTGCGCGGTTTCAACCTCAACGCCAAGCTGGACATCGACCCGGACTTCCTGAACGCCGGCGATCATGACCACCACCATGGGCATGAGCACGAACATGGCGAGCACTGCGACCACGACCATGAACATGGCGAACATTGCGGCCATGAGCACCATCACCACGAACACGGTGAGCACTGTCGCCACCCGCACCACCATCACCACGACGACGATGTCAAGAGCTTTGTCTTCAAGTCCGACCGGGCCTTCGATCCGGCCAAGCTCGAAGATTTCCTGGGCGCCATCGTCAATGTGTACGGCCCCAAGATGCTGCGCTGCAAGGGCGTGCTGAACATGAAAGGCACCGAGCGCAAAGTCATCTTCCAGGGGGTGCACCAGCTCATGGGCAGCGACCTGGGGCCGGTTTGGCAGGACCATGAGCCACGCACCAGCAAGATGGTGTTCATCGGCATCGACTTGCCGCGTGACATCCTGATCCAGGGACTGGAGCAATCCCTGGTTTGACGACTTTGGTATCTGTTATGGATTGGATGCCGAATTTATAAGCAGTGTCGGGATTTTGATGGCTTCAGTCGCTACAATGCCCGGCCTGTAAGGCGCCCTATTTCCAGGGCGTCTGCCTCAGAAGGTCAAACAAAGGCATACCCATGTCGCTGGGAACGACCCCGGACCAGTGGCAAGCTACGGCGCCAGGCAGCAGGGCAACCTGCTGGCATCGCCAGGAGACATGACGTGAAGACACCCGCCAAGAAAGCGACAAAAACCGTTGCGAAAGCGCCGGTCAAGGTCGCCGCCCCGTCCAAAAAGGTGTCCGCCAAGTCACCCGTGAAAGCCAAAGTGGCGCCGGCCAAAGCCAAGGCGGCCCCTGCCAAGGCCAAAGCGGCCCCGGTCAAAGCCAAGGCTGCTCCAGCCAAAGCCAAGCCAGCGGCCAAGGTGCCTGCCAAGAAGGCGGTGCCAGCCAAGAAAGCCGTCTCTGTCAAGGTGCCTGCGAAAAAGGCGGTGCCCTCCAAAGCGGTGGCTGTAGGCAAGCCGGTGGCCAAGCCAGTGGCTGCACCCAAGGCAGCAGCTTCCACCAAGAAGGCGGCGCCAACGCCCAAGGCTGTGCAGCCCCCAGTGGCTGTCAAAGCCAAACCGGAAGTCAAGCCATCGCCTGCTCCAGTTGCAGTCGCCCAGCCCATGTTGGCGTCTGCAACGCCCGACCTGCCCGTTCGCTCCAGCCGCCCCTCGGCGCGGCTGGCCCAGATCACTGTGCCGTCCATGCCGCAAGCTGTGGCCTCGACGGCAGCCAAAGCCAGTTTCTTACCCTCCATGCCCACTACCGTTTTGCCTGTCCCTGCAGCACCCGCCAAAAAAGACCCCAAGCTGGCCAACAACTGGAAAAACAAGCCAGTCGAACAGCTGACCGATGCCGAAGTGCTGGCCATGCCCGATGCCGAGTACATGAACGATGTGCAGATGGCATTTTTCCGCCTCAAGCTGGTCCAGCTCAAGCAGGGCATCCTGAACAACGCCGGCGAAACCACCGAGCACCTGCGTGAAGATACGGTGGTCGTGCCCGATCCGGCCGACCGCGCCACCATTGAAGAAGAGCACGCACTGGAGCTGCGCACCCGCGACCGTGAGCGCAAATTGCTCAAGAAAATCGAGCAGTCCATCGCACGCATCGATGCAGGTGACTATGGTTACTGCGACGAGACGGGTGAGCCCATTGGTGTGGGGCGTCTGCTGGCCCGTCCGACGGCCACACTCTCGCTGGAGGCGCAGCAGCGCCGCGAACTCAAGCAGAAGATGTTTGGCGACTGACCTGTTTGCCAAATGCCGCTTGCCAGGCCCCTGCATGCAGGGGCCTTTTTGTTGGTTGCGACAACACCGTATTTCAAGATTTTTACAATTTTTCTATCCTTCAGGCATTACTTTCAGTGCCTTGCCTAAGTGCCTAATTCTCAAGGAAAAAATCCCGTCAAATTTCTATCAAAACCTCTCTAAGCCATTGATTTAATTGAAAAAAACCTGATTCGACCCCTTGTGAGGCATGGATTTCCTGCTACAGTGCAAAAAAGTGCAATTAAGTGGGGAAAAGTGCCTTCACTTTGTGCTTTCCACTGGAAGAGGTTGTTGCAGTGTTTCAAGGGGCTTCATCGCTGAGTCTGGATGCCAAGGGGCGGCTTTCTGTGCCGACCCGGCACCGTGACGTCCTCAGCGCCATGGCCCAGGGACAGCTGACCATCACCAAGCACCCACACGGTTGCCTGATGGTGTTTCCCCGTCCCGAGTGGGAGAAATTCCGCGAACGCATCGCCCAATTGCCCATGTCCGCACAGTGGTGGAAGCGCATTTTTCTGGGCAATGCCATGGATGTGGAGATGGACGGCACCGGCCGTGTGCTGATCTCCCCTGAGCTGCGTCAGGCAGCAGGCATTTCCAAAGACACCATGCTCTTGGGCATGGGCAACCACTTCGAGTTGTGGGACAAGGGCACCTACGAAGCGCAAGAGGCGCAGGCCATGCAGGGCGAAATGCCCGACGTGTTCAAGGACTTTTCGTTCTGATGGACATGAGTGAGCAGCCTCTGATCCATACCACGGTGTTGCTGAGCGAGGCGGTCGATGCTTTGCTGGGCAGCGCCGCGGGCGCGGATGGCAGTTATGTCGACGGTACTTTTGGTCGTGGTGGCCATTCGCGCCTGGTTCTCTCTCGGCTGTCTGTACGAGGGCACCTGTTGGCTTTTGATAAGGATCCCGATGCGATCGCCGAAGCTGGCCGCATCCAGGATGCCCGCTTTGCCATCCGTCATGAAGGTTTTTCGCATCTGGCAGATCTGCCTGATGGCAGTGTCGACGGGGTCTTGCTGGACCTCGGGGTCAGCTCCCCTCAGATCGACAACCCCGTGAGGGGTTTTTCTTTTCGTTTTGACGGTCCGCTGGACATGCGCATGGACACCACGCGCGGCGAAAGCGTGGCCGACTGGCTGGCGACCGCAACGGTCGATCAAATCACGGAGGTGATACGTGACTATGGCGAAGAACGGTTTGCTTTTCAGATTGCAAAGGCGCTTGTGGCTCGCCGACAGGAGCGGGGCCCAATTTCAAGCACCGCTGAACTGGCCCAGCTCGTGGCTGACACGGTCAAAACCCGCGAGCCGGGCCAGAACCCTGCAACGCGGACATTTCAGGCTCTTCGGATTTTCATCAATGCCGAGCTTGAAGAGCTCGAACAGGCGCTAGCGGCCAGCTTGCGCGTGCTGCGTCCGGGCGGTCGTCTGGTGGTGATCAGTTTCCACTCCCTGGAAGACCGCATCGTCAAACAGTTCATCGCCAGACATTCGAAGGAAGTGGTGGACCGCCGTGTGCCGTTTGCCCAGCCGAAAGCGATGCACTTGCAGGCGCTGGACCGCATCAAGCCTTCAGAAGCCGAAGTAGCGGCCAACCCGCGTGCACGCAGCGCCATCATGCGCGTGGCGCAGCGCACGGAGGTGCCGGCATGACCCGCCTGAGCGTGTTGCTGCTGCTGGCGGTGGTCGCCAGCGCGTTGGCGCTGGTGCACTCGCAGTACGAATCCCGCCGTCTGTTCATGGCGCTGGAGGCCGAAGGCAAAGAGGCTGCCAGGCTTGAAGTGGAGCATGACCGCTTACAGGTGGAGCGCCGCGCGCAGGCCACGCCATTGCGCGTCGAACAGATTGCGCGCCAGCAGCTGCAGATGCGCATGGTCAACCCCGGCATCACGCAATATGTGAGCGCGCCGCAGGGTGCAGGCAAGCAGGAGGCTCGCCCATGAGCCGCAGTGTGCAGCTGAGCTCCAGTCCCTTGCTGGCCAGCAAGACGCCGGTCTGGCGCAGCAAACTGATTGTCGCGGCCATTGCGCTCGGCTTCATGGGGCTGATTGCTCGGGCAGCCTATGTGCAGGTCATCGAGAACGATTTCTTCAAACGTCAGGGTGAAGTGCGCTTTGCGCGCACGCTGGTGTTGCCGGCCAACCGCGGCCGCGTGCTCGACCGCAACGGCATGCTGCTGGCGTCGAGTGTGCCGGCACCCAGCATCTGGGCCAACCCGGAAGACCTGGAGCGCGATCCAGCCAAACTGCGCCAGCTGGCCAAACTGCTGGGCATGGGCATGCCCGAACTGGAAAAGAAGCTGCAGGACGAAGACAAGACCTTTGTCTGGCTGCGTCGCCAGATGGATGAGTCGGTGGTCAAGGAAATCCTGGCCTTGGACATCAAGGGCATTTACAGCATCAAGGAATACAAGCGTCTTTACCCCGAGGGTGAAGCTGCAGCCCACATCGTCGGCTTCACGAATGTGGAAGACCAGGGTCAAGAAGGCGTGGAACTGGTTTTTCAGAAGCAGCTGTCGGGCAAGCCGGGCTCGCGCCGTGTGATCAAGGACCGACTGGGCCGTGTGGTCGAGGCCGTGGGCGATGCGGTGCCGCCAGAAGATGGCCAGGACATCCAGCTGTCCATCGACAGCAAGGTCCAGTTCTTCGCTTACCAGAAACTGCGTGAAGCCGTGCAGGAGCACAAGGCCAAGGCCGGCAGCGTGGTGGTGCTGGACGCCCAGTCGGGTGAGGTGCTGGCGCTGGCCAACTACCCCAGCTATTCGCCGGACAAACGTGTCAATCTCAGCGGCGAGCAGCTGCGTAACCGCGCCTTGACCGATACCTTCGAGCCGGGCTCCACCATGAAGCCTTTTCCTGTGGCCCTCGCCCTGGAAAAACGCCTGGTCAAGCCCGAGACACCGATTCAGACCGCGCCAGGGCGCATCACCATCACTGGCTCGACCATCACCGATGCGCATCCACACGGAGTGCTGTCGGTCAGCGAGGTGATCCAGAAGTCCAGCAACGTGGGCACCGTCAAGATGGCGATGCAGATCGAGCCGCGCGAGTTGTGGGAGATGTACAGCGCCGTGGGCTTCGGTCAGAAGCCCCAGATCCCATTTCCCGGGGTCGTCAGCGGCCGCTTGCGCCCCTACAAGACCTGGCGCCCCATCGAGCAGGCCACCATGAGTTACGGCTACGGCATTTCTGGCAGCCTGTTCCAGGTGGCCCGGGCCTATACCGTTTTTGCGCGCGATGGCGAGATTGTGCCGACGACCTTGCTCAAGGCGGAGCAGCAGGTCCAGGGGGTGCGTGTGTTCAGTGCGGAAAACGCACGTGCCGTGCGCAAGATGCTCAACATGGCAGCTGCACCGGGTGGTACAGCGCCGAAAGCGCAAACCGTCGGCTATTCGGTCGGTGGCAAGACCGGCACCGCGCACAAGCAGGAAGGCAAGGGCTACGCCGGCAAGAAATACCGGGGCTTTTTCGTGGGCATGGCACCGATCGATCAGCCTCGCATTGTGGTGGCTGTGATGATTGACGAGCCCAGCAACGGGCGTTATTTTGGTGGCGAGGTGGCAGCGCCGGTGTTCAGCACCACGGTGCAGCAGACCCTGCGTCTGCTGGGTATCCAGCCGGACTTGTCGGTCAAGCCGCAGGTGGTGGCCAAAGCGGTGGAGGAGTCTTTCTGATGATAGAACTCCAAACGCCTGTGCAGGCCGCCCAGTGGCTGCGCCAGCATGTCACCGGCGAATTGCGCACCGACAGCCGCCGCGTACAGCCCGGTGATGGTTTCATTGCCTGGCCCGGTGCGGCCACCGACGGACGCCAATACATGGCCCGTGCCTTTGAGCAAGGGGCCAGTGTGTGCCTGATGCAGTGCGAGGGCAGCGCACGGTGGCAAGACCTGCAGCCTGCTGACCGTGTCGCGGCCTTGTCGCAACTCAAGGAGCGCACCGGTCTGGTGGCCGATGCCTATTACGAAGCGCCTACGCAGACCCTGCGCGTGATGGCCGTCACGGGCACCAACGGGAAAACCTCGACCGCCTGCTGGCTGGCGCAGGCCCTGGCCCATCCGGCCATTGACCAGCGTTGCGGTGTGGTGGGCACGCTGGGCGTCGGGCTTTGGCCTGAGCTGGACTACACCGGCATGACCACGCCTGACCCGGTGTTGCTGCAGCGCAGCTTCCGTCAGATGCTGCAAGCGGGTGCGCAGCTGTGCGCGATGGAGGCATCCTCGATCGGCATTGCCGAACACCGTCTGGACGGCACCCGCATCCGTACGGCCGTGTTCACCAATTTGACCCAGGACCACCTGGACTATCACGGCTCCATGCAGGCCTACTGGGCGGCCAAGCGCCAGTTGTTTTCCTGGGAAGGTTTGCAATCGGCGGTCGTCAACATCGACGATCCGCAAGGCTTCAAGCTTGCCGCCGAACTGGCCGACACCGGCCTGGACCTGTGGACCTGCTCACGTCGGCAGGACGCCCGACTGCGCGCCTGGCCTTTGCCCAGCCGGGAAGGTCTGAGCTTCGAGGTGCGCGAAGGCGATGCGCTGTGCCGCATCGACACGACGTTGGCCGGCGACTACAACATCGAAAATCTGCTGGGCGTGATCGGCGCCTTGCGTGCCCAAGGGCTGCCGCTGGCGAAGATTGCACAGGCCTGTGCACAGCTTGAGGCCGTCCCCGGTCGCATGCAGCGTGTCGTGCCCGCGCAAGGCACCGCTGGCGTGCCTATGGCGGTGGTGGACTATGCACACACCCCTGATGCCTTGACTCAGGCACTGCTGGCACTCAAGCCGCTTGCCAGCGAACGCGGTGGCCAGCTGTGGTGCGTGTTTGGTTGCGGTGGCGACCGCGATCCGCAAAAACGTCCCCTGATGGCTGCCGCTGCCGAGGCACTGGCCGACCGTCTGGTGCTGACCAGCGACAACCCGCGCAGCGAATCGGCTGCAGTGATCCTGTCGCAGATGTGCGCAGGCCTGAAGCGGCCTGGGGCGGCTTCCGTGATCGAAGACCGCGCCGTCGCCATTGGCTCGGCATTGCGTGAAGCCGCTCCCGCCGATGTGGTGCTGGTGGCAGGCAAGGGCCATGAGACCACGCAGGAAGTTGCCGGTGTGTTCCACCCTTTCTCGGACGTTGAACAGCTGCAGATGGCCATGGCCGCGCGCTGGAAGGAGGAGCAGGCATGAGCAGCGTGTCCCCCTCTTCGATGCAGCTGTCGCTGACACAGGCCACCGGCTGGCTGTCGGGAGTCCGCGCCGAACGCATCGAAGGCGTCATCGTGGCCCGGGTGCACACGGATTCACGCACCCTGCAGGCGGGCGACCTGTTCGTCGCCCTGCGCGGAGAGCGTTTTGACGCCAACCAGTTCATCGCCCAGGCCGCAGCGCAAGGTGCCACGGCAGTGCTCTGTGAACCCTCTGGCGAGGCCGCAGCCCGCGCGGCCAGTCTGCCGGCCCTGATCGTGCCTGACAGCCGTGTTGCGCTGGGTGAGCTTGCTGCGGGCTGGCGCGCCCAGTTCCAGTTGCCGCTGATTGCAGTGACCGGCAGCAACGGCAAAACGACGGTGACGCAGATGATTGCCAGCATCCTGCGTGCCCATGCCGGCGATGCAGCCCATGCCACCCAGGGCAATCTGAACAACGACATTGGCGTGCCGCTGACCTTGCTGGCCTTGCGACCCCATCACCGCATCAGCGTGGTGGAGCTGGGCATGAACCATCCTGGCGAGATCACCTGTCTGGCCAAACTGACCCAGCCCACTGTGGCGCTGGTGAACAACGCGCAGCGCGAGCACCAGGAATTCATGCAAACTGTGCAGGCCGTGGCCGAAGAAAACGGGGCTGTGCTGCAGGCATTGCCTACGGACGGTGTGGCGGTGTACCCACAGGACGACGACTACACCGCCTTGTGGGACGGTCTGGCGGGTGCGCGTGCGCGTTGCCGGTTTGCGTTGTCTGAAGGGGAAGTGAGCGCTGCCGTGGTGCTTTGGCATGCCGGTGCCTGGCAGTTCACACTCAAGACCCCGCAGGGCACCGCACCGCTGACGCTGCACATTGCCGGGCGCCACAACGTCAAGAACGCGCTGGCTGCCGCCGCTTGCGCCCTGTCGGCGGGTGTGCCGCTGTCGGCGGTGGTGCAGGGGTTGACCGCTTTCGAACCGGTGCAGGGGCGCTCGCGTGCCCTGAGTCTGGCGTCGGGCAGCATCTCGCTTGTCGATGACACCTACAACGCCAACCCGGATTCGGTGCGTGCGGCCATCGACGTGCTGGCCGAGCTGCCTGGCCCGCGCCTGCTGGTGCTCGGCGACATGGGTGAAGTCGGCAACCAGGGCCCCGAGTTCCATGCCGAGGTGGGGGCCTATGCCGCCGAAAAAGGCATTGAGGCACTGTTCACTCTGGGTGAATTGAGCCTGCATGCACACCGTGCCTTTGGCGCTCAAAAAGGCCAGCATTTCGCCGACATGGCTGCGATGCAGGCAGCCGTCTCGGTCGTGTGGCGCAGCGTATCGAGCATCCTGGTCAAGGGGTCACGCTTCATGAAGATGGAGCGCGTGGTTCAGACCTTGCAAGAACAAGACATTCAAAAGGGAGAGGTCCATGCTGCTTAGCCTGGCCCAGTGGTTGCAGTCGATGTTCCCCGAGTGGGGCTTTCTGCGCGTGTTCCAGTACATCACTTTCCGTGCCGTGATGTCGGCCATGACCGCCTTGCTGATCGGTCTGGTGGCCGGTCCCCGCGTGATCCGTCATCTGGCCGCGCTCAAGATCGGGCAGCCGGTGCGCGAATACGCCATGCAGACGCACCTCGTCAAGAGCGGCACGCCCACCATGGGGGGCGTACTGATCCTGATCGCGATCGCCGTGGCCACATTGCTGTGGTTCGACCTGTCCAACCGCTTCGTCTGGATTGTGCTCATCGTCACTTTGGGTTTTGGCGCCATCGGCTGGGTCGATGACTGGCGCAAGGTGGTGCGCAAGGACCCGGAGGGCATGCGCTCACGCGAAAAATATTTCTGGCAATCGCTGATCGGCCTGGTCGCTGCGCTGTACCTCGTGTTCAGCATTTCCGAAAGCAACAACCTCAAGGTCATCGAGCTCTTCGGCAACTGGGTCATGTCCGGTTTTGACGTCAACCTGCCCCCCAAGGCCGGTCTGCAGGTGCCCTTCTTCAAGGAAGTGAGTTACCCCCTGGGGGTGTTTGGCTTCGTGATCCTGACTTACCTGGTGATCGTCGGCTCCAGCAATGCGGTCAACCTGACCGACGGACTCGACGGTCTGGCCATCATGCCGGTGGTGATGGTGGGATCGGCCCTGGGCGTGTTCGCCTACGTGACGGGCAACGCGGTCTATTCCAAGTACCTGTTCTTCCCGCACATCCCGGGTTCCGGTGAACTGCTGATCTTCTGCGCGGCCATGGCCGGTGCCGGTCTGGCGTTTCTGTGGTTCAACACCCATCCGGCCCAGGTCTTCATGGGCGATGTGGGCGCGCTGGCGCTGGGCGGCGCGCTGGGCACCATTGCGGTGATCGTGCGCCAGGAAATCGTGCTGGCCATCATGGGCGGCATCTTCGTGGTCGAGGCCCTGTCGGTCATGTTGCAGGTCTCTTACTTCAAATACACCAAGAAGAAATACGGCGAGGGCCGCCGCATCCTGAAGATGGCGCCCCTGCACCACCATTTTGAAAAGAGCGGCTGGAAGGAAACGCAGGTCGTCGTGCGTTTCTGGATCATCACCATGCTGTTGTGCCTGGTGGGCCTGTCCACCCTGAAGTTGAGGTAAGCCATGCAGCAGCTGCGCGACCTCCACGTTCTGATCCTCGGTCTCGGGGCCTCCGGCCTCGCGATGGCGCGCTGGTGCGCCCGCCATGGCGCCGTGGTCACCGTGGCCGACACGCGTGAGGCCCCGCCGCAGCTGGCCACCTTGCAGGCCGAATGGCCTGAAGTGCGTTTCACCAGCGGTGAATTCAGCGCCGCGCTGATCGAGGGAACGCCAATCCGTGCTGTCTTCCGCAGCCCGGGTCTGGCACCCGAGGTGGTGGCGCCGGTGGTGGAGGCTGCCCGCGCCGCCGGTCTGTGGCAAGGCGGTGAACTGAGCCTGTTTGCCGCGGCGCTGGCTGGCCTCCAGCAAGATTACGGTTATGCGCCACAGGTTCTGGCCATCACAGGCACCAACGGCAAGACCACGGTGACGTCGCTCACGGGTCGCCTCGTGGCACGTGCGGGCAAGACGGTCAAGGTGGCCGGCAACATCGGGCCGACCCTGCTCGACACCCTGGGTGAGGCAATCGCCCAGGCGCAGATCGATGCCCAGGCCCTGGAGCAGCAGGAACGCGAGGCCCAGGCAGCCGAAGCTGCCCGTCTGGCGGCCGAGGCCGAGCCGGTGGCACCAGCGCCTGCCGCAGCCCCCGACGATGAAGCCGAGGCGGTCGAGGTCTCAGCCGAGGAAGTCTTCGATACCGATCAGGCACCCGCACCTGTGGTGATCGAGCCCCCTGTGCAGCAGCATCCCATGGCGCGCGTGCTGCCCGAAGTCTGGGTGCTGGAGCTCTCCAGCTTCCAGCTCGACAGCAGCGAGGGTTTTGAACCCACCGCCGCCACGGTGCTCAATGTCACCCAGGACCACCTTGACTGGCACGGTTCGATGAAAGCCTATGCCGATGCCAAGGCCCGCATTTTCGGCAATCAGGCGCTGATGGTCCTCAACCGTGAAGATTCGGCCGTGATGGCCATGCTGCCCGAGCCCGTCCGCGTCAAGCTGCAAAAGCCGGTGGTTCGCGCCCACGTCACGTTCGGCAGCGACATGCCAAAGCGCCCTGGCGACTACGGCATCGAGACCGTCAATGGCATGACCTGGCTGGTGCGCGCGATGCAAGCCGATGAGACCCGCAAGCGCCGCAAGGACGAAGAGGAAGAGCTGCACATCCAGCGCCTGATGCCGGCCGATGCGCTGCGCATCCGCGGCCGTCACAACGCTGTCAATGCGCTGGCCGCCCTGGCCCTGGCCAGCAGCGCCGGTTGTCCGCTGGCTCCCATGCTGTTTGGCCTGCGCGAGTACCGCGGTGAACCGCACCGTGTCGAACCGGTGGCGATCATCCACGAAGTCGAATATTTCGACGACAGCAAGGGCACCAATGTGGGCGCCACCGTGGCTGCACTGCTGGGGCTGGGGGCCGAGCGCCGCATCGTGGTGATTTTGGGTGGCGACGGCAAGGGCCAGGATTTTTCGCCTTTGCTGGAGCCGGTGACCCAGCACGTGCGTGCGGCGGTGCTGATCGGGCGCGACGCGCCGGTCATCCGGCAAACCTTGCAGGATGCTGGTGTCACCATGCAGGATGCTGCCGATCTGGCCGAAGCCGTGCGCATCAGTGCACAGCTGGCGCAGTCGGGCGATGCCGTGCTGCTCTCGCCAGCCTGTGCCAGTCTGGACATGTTCCGCAACTACGAGCATCGTGCCGAGGTGTTCCGTGCTGCGGTGGCCGAGCTGGCCGACGCTGCAGGTGTGAGCATGGAGGGCACGTTGTGAGCGAGTCCCTCACCATCATGCAACGCCTGCGCCAGGGGCTCAGTGGCCTGCTGGGTGGCGCGGGTTCAGCCGAGGCGGCCACACCGCACGGTCTGCCGGTCAACCTGGGGGGCTATGAATTTGCCAAGAACAGCCCAGGCGCTGCCGCACGTCTGCACGGGGTCGATCAGGCCCTGGTCTGGGTGGTGGTGGCTTTGCTGATGTGGGGCATGGTCATGGTGTATTCGGCATCGATCGCCATGCCGGACAACCCGCGTTTTGCGCGTTATGCGCAGACCCATTTCCTGACCCGCCACATCATTTCGCTCTTGCTGGGCGGTGCCGTGGCGGTGCTGGCGTTTCAGGTGCCGATGGAAACCTGGGAAAAATGGGCCAGGCCGATGTTCGTGACGGGGCTGGTGTTGCTGGCGCTGGTGCTGGTCCCCTTCATCGGCAAAGGGGTCAATGGCGCGCGGCGCTGGATCTCGCTGGGCGTGATGAACTTTCAGCCTTCCGAACTGGCAAAGCTGGCAACCATCATCTATGCGGCCGATTACATGGTGCGCAAGATGGAAGTGAAAGAGCGCTTCTTCAAGGCGGTCTGGCCCATGGGTGCGGCCGTGGCGCTGACCGGCGTGCTGTTGCTGGCCGAGCCGGACATGGGGGCCTTCCTGGTAATTGCCATCATCGCCATGGGCATCCTGTTCTTGGGTGGCGTCAACGCCCGCATGTTCTTCATGATCCTGGGCATCCTGGTGTTTGCCTTTGTGATGATGATCATGCTGTCGCCGTGGCGGCGCGAACGCATCTTTGCCTACCTGGACCCCTTCAGCGCAGAACATGCGCTGGGCAAGGGTTATCAGCTCAGCCACTCGTTGATCGCGATCGGTCGCGGCGAGGTCTGGGGCGTGGGTCTGGGGGGTAGCGTGGAAAAACTGCACTGGCTGCCCGAAGCCCACACCGATTTTCTGCTGGCCGTCATCGGTGAAGAGTTCGGGCTGGTGGGCGTTACCACGGTCATCTGTCTGTTTCTGTGGCTGGCGCGGCGCATCATGGTGATCGGCCGTCAGTCGATCGCACTCGACAAAGTGTTTGCAGGTCTGGTGGCCCAGGGCGTAGGCATCTGGATCGGTTTCCAGGCCTTCATCAACATGGGCGTGAACCTGGGGGCCTTGCCGACCAAGGGCCTGACCCTGCCGCTGATGAGCTACGGCGGCTCGGCCATCATGATGAACCTGGTCGCGATTGCGATCGTGCTGCGCATCGACTCGGAAAACAAGCAGATGATGCGGGGGGGACGTGCATGAAAAGCCAGAAATGCGCCCTCATCATGGCTGGCGGGACCGGTGGGCACATCTTCCCTGGACTGGCCGTGGCCGAGGCCCTGCGTGATGCCGGCTGGCGGGTGCATTGGCTGGGCGCGCCCGCCAGCATGGAAGCGCAGCTGGTGCCCCCCCGTGGTTTTGCCTTCGAGGCGGTGCAGTTCGGCGGGGTCCGCGGCAAGGGCCTGCAGACGCTGGCACTGCTGCCGCTCAAGCTGCTGCGCGCCTTCTGGCAAAGCCTGCAGGTGGTGCGTCGCGTCAAACCCGACGGGGTGGTTGGCCTGGGGGGCTACATCACGTTCCCGGGCGGCATGATGGCCAGCTTGCTGGGCAAGCCGCTGGTGCTGCACGAGCAAAACTCGGTGGCTGGCCTGGCCAACAAGGTGCTTGCCCAAATCGCCGATCGCGTGTTCACGGCCTTCCCGAATGTGATCAAGACGGCCGAGTGGGTGGGCAATCCCTTGCGGGTCGCGTTCACTGGCCAGGCCGAGCCGGCCGCACGTTTTGCGGGTCGCCAAGGGCCCTTGCAATTGCTGGTCGTGGGCGGCAGCCTGGGCGCCAAGGCCCTGAACGACACCGTGCCCCAGGCTTTGGCCCTGATCCCGGCACAGCAGCGTCCGCAGGTGATCCACCAAAGCGGTGCCAAGCAGATCGACGCACTGCGTGCCAGTTATGCGGCCGCCGGCGTCGATGCCGTGCTGACGCCATTCATCGACGACACCGCCACCGCTTTCGCGCAGGCCGATCTGGTGATCTGTCGCGCCGGCGCCAGCACCGTGACCGAAATCGCGGCTGTCGGGGCTGCGGCCCTGTTCGTGCCCTTCCCGTTCGCGGTGGATGATCACCAGACCACCAACGCCCGTTTCCTGGTGGATCAGGGCGGCGGCTGGCTGCTGCCGCAGGCCGACCTGACGGCTCAGGGGTTGGCCGACTGGCTTCAGAAAATGGACCGTGGTGAATTGCTGGCCTGCGCGCAGCGTGCCCATCAACAACGAAAAACGAATGCCACCCGGGAGGTCGTGGTGGCGTGTGAGGAGCTGGCTGCATGAAACACGCCATCCGGAAAATCCACTTCATCGGCATTGGTGGCTCGGGCATGAGCGGCATTGCCGAAGTGCTGCTCAACCTGGGCTATCAAGTGTCAGGTTCGGATCTGTCTGACAGCGCCACTTTGCGCCGTCTGGCCAGCCTGGGCATCGAGACCCATGTGGGCCACGTGGCCAGCAACGTCAAGGATGCCGATGCCGTGGTCACCTCGACGGCGGTCAAATCGGACAACCCCGAGGTGCTGGCCGCCCGCGAGCGCCACATCCCGATCGTGCCCCGCGCCGTGATGCTGGCCGAGCTGATGCGCCTCAAGCAGGGTGTGGCGATTGCCGGCACCCACGGCAAGACCACCACCACCAGCCTGGTGGCCAGCGTGCTGGCCGAGGCTGGACTGGACCCGACCTTTGTGATTGGCGGACGCCTGAACAGTGCCGGCGCCAATGCCAAGCTGGGCACAGGCGATTACATCGTGGTCGAAGCCGATGAGTCCGACGCCTCCTTCCTGAACCTGCTGCCGGTGATGGCGGTGGTGACCAACATCGACGCCGACCACATGGAAACCTATGGGCATGACTTCGGGCGGCTGAAGTCGGCTTTTGTCGATTTCCTGCACCGCATGCCGTTCTACGGAACCGCCATCGTCTGTACCGATGACCCGGGTGTGAAGTCCATCGTCGATGAAATCGCTCGCCCTGTGACCACCTACGGCTTCAACGAAGGCGCCCAGGTGCGTGCCGTCAATGTGCGCGCCGAGCATGGTCAGATGCACTTTACCGTGCGCCGCCGCGACGACATCACCCTGCCGGATCTGGAGGTGGTGCTGAATTTGGCAGGCGAGCACAACGTGCGCAATGCCCTGGCTGCAATCGCTGTGGCGGTGGAGCTGAACGTGCCCGACGAGGCCGTGCTGCGTGCACTGGCCGCCTTCAAGGGGGTGGGCCGTCGCTTCCAGCGCTACGGGGACGTGGCCCTGCCCTCGGGTGGGAAGATCACCGTGATCGACGACTACGGGCACCACCCGGTGGAAATGGCCGCCACGCTGGCCGCTGCCCGTGGGGCATTCCCGGGTCGACGTCTGGTGCTGGCTTTCCAGCCGCACCGCTACAGCCGTACGCGCGATTGCTTTGAAGATTTCGTCAAAGTCATTGGCCAGGGGTGCGACACCGTGCTGCTGGCCGAGGTTTATGCCGCCGGCGAGGCCCCCATCGTGGCGGCCGATGGCCGTTCGCTGGCCCGCGCACTGCGTGTGGCGGGCAAGGTGGAGCCTGTTTTCGTGGACAACATTGCCGACATGCCGCAAGCCGTTCTGGACAACGGTCGCGATGGCGATGTCGTGATCTGCATGGGTGCAGGCTCCATCGGTGGCGTGCCTGCCAAAGTGGTGGAACTGGGAGGTACGGCATGAGCATGAGCTTGGGCAAAGTGGCCGTGCTGATGGGGGGGCGTTCCGCCGAGCGCGAGGTCTCCCTCATGTCGGGCAGCGGTGTGCTCAAGGCGCTGCAGGCCAGTGGCGTGGACGCACAGGCCTTTGATCCGGCCGAGCGTGATCTGGGGGAACTGAAAAAAGAGGGCTTTGACCGTTGTTTCATTGCCCTGCATGGACGCTATGGCGAAGACGGCACCGTCCAGGGTGCCCTGGAACTGCTGGGCGTGCCCTACACCGGCTCGGGCGTCATGGCCTCGAGCATCGCCATGGACAAGACCATGACCAAGCGCGTCTGGCTGGCCGAGGGCTTGCCCACGCCGCGTTATGTGCTGGTCAAGCGCCAGCAGCTGGGCCAGGTGCAGGGGGACGAGCTGGTGCGTGCACTGGGCTTGCCCATGATCATCAAGCCCGCACGCGAAGGCTCCTCGATTGGGGTCACCAAAGTCACCGAAGTTGCACAGATTGCCGCAGCGCTGCAGCAGGCGGCTGCCTGCGATGCCGACATCCTGTGCGAGCAGTGCATCGTGGGGGACGAAGTGACTTGCCCGGTGCTGGGCGAAGGCGATGCCGCCCGCGCCCTGCCGGTGATCCGCATCGTCGCTCCGCAAGGCAATTACGACTATCAGAACAAATACTTCACCGACGACACCCAGTACCTCGTGCCTTGCGGCCTTCCGGCCGGTGAAGAGGTGGCGATCCAGGCGCTGGTGGTCAAGGCTTACCAGGTGCTGGGTTGCCGGGGCTGGGGACGGGTTGACGTGATGATCGATGCTGCCACCCGCCAGCCCTACCTGCTGGAAATCAACACCTCGCCCGGCATGACCGGTCACTCCCTGGTGCCCATGTCGGCCCGGGCTGATGGCATGTCTTATGAACAGCTGTGCCTGCACCTGTTGCAGGGCGCCACGCTGGACAACCCCGTGGAGGCCCAGGCATGAAAGTGATGGCCCCGCTGCCTTTTGACATCCGGCTCATGAACAAGGTCGCCAGCCTGATGCTGACCCTGTTCGTGCTGGTGTGTCTGGCTTCGGGGTTGTGGTGGGTGCTGCGTCATCCGTCCTTTGCCTTGCAGCTCATCACCGTCGAGGGTGAGGTCTCGCGCAACAACGCCCTGACCCTCAAGACCAATGTGGTGCCGCAACTCAACGGCAACTTCTTCACGCTGGAGCTGGAGCGGGCCCGGCAGGCTTTTGAGGCTGTGCCCTGGGTGCGTTCGGCGGTGGTCCACCGGGAGTTTCCGAACCGTCTGCGGGTGCGTCTGCAGGAGCAGCACCCGGTCGCCCTGTGGGGTGAGGAAGGCAGCAGCACGCTGGTCAATGAACAGGGGCAGGTGTTCGAAGCCAATCTGGGCGAGGTGGAAGCGGATGCCTTGCCGCGTCTGAAAGGACCTGTCAGCCAGTCGCAGCAGGTGCTGGCCATGTACCAGACCCTGCGGCCGGTGCTGCAAGGGGCCGATATGGACATGGACGAGCTCGAACTGTCGCCGCGGGGCAGCTGGAAGGTCGTCACTTCGCAGGGCGTCACGATCGAGCTGGGCCGTGGACAGCCGCAGGCATTGACCGCGTTGCTGCAGGATTTTTTGCGCACGCTGCCGCAGATCACGTCACGCTACGGCCGCACGCCGAAATCACTGGCAGCGGCAGATCTGCGCCACAAGGACGGTTACGCCTTGCGTCTGCAAGGGGTGACGACCACGGAAGGTGATCCTCGCAAGAAGCCTTGAGCTTCGGAAAACTGAATCAGAAAACAGGAAACGACATGGCAAAAGAGTACAAGGATCTGGTGGTTGGACTGGACATCGGCACCTCCAAAGTGATGGCGGTGGTGGCCGAGGTGCTGGCCGATGGCGAGCTCAAGATCGCTGGCCTGGGCATTGCGCCGGGCAACGGCCTCAAGCGTGGCGTGGTGGTCAACATCGATGCCACCGTGCAGAGCATCCAGCAGGCTTTGAAAGAAGCCGAGCTGATGGCCGACTGCAAGATCACGCGCGTGAACACCGGCATCACCGGAAGCCACATCCGCGGCCTGAACTCCAGCGGCATGGTGGCCATCAAGGACAAGGAAGTCTCGCCAGCCGATGTGGCCCGCGTGATGGAGACCGCCCGCGCCATCAATATCTCGACCGACCAGCGCCTCTTGCTGGTGGCGCCGCAGGAATTCGTGATCGACGGCCAGGATGTGAAAGAGCCGATCGGCATGAGCGGCATGCGCCTGGAAGCCAAGGTGCACATCGTGACCGGCGCCCAGAGCGCGGCCGAGAACATCATCAAGTGCGTGCGCCGCTGCGGCCTGGAAGTCGAGCAGTTGCTGCTCAACCCCCAGTCGTCGAGCCTGGCCGTGCTGACCGAGGACGAGCGCGAGTTGGGTGTGGCCTGCGTGGACATCGGCGCCGGCACCACCGATGTGGCGATCTTCGCCGGTGGTGCCATCCGCCACACCGCGGTGATCCCGATCGCCGGTGACCTGATCACCAGCGACATCGCCATGGCCCTGCGCACGCCGACCAAGGATGCCGAAGACATCAAGGTCGAGAGCGGTTACGCCAAGCAGATGTTGGCCGATCCCGAGGCGCAGGTGGAAGTGCCGGGCCTGGGCGACCGCGGCCCGCGCATGCTGAGCAAGCAGGCGCTGGCCGGTGTGATTGAGCCGCGTGTGGAAGAAATCTTCTCGCTGGTGCAGCAGGTGGTGCGCGAGTCCGGCTACGAAGAAGTGTTGTCCTCGGGCATCGTGCTCACGGGCGGCAGCGCCGTCATGCCCGGCATGGTGGAACTCGGTGAGGACATCTTCCTCAAGCCGGTGCGCCGCGGCATTCCCAAATACAACGGCGCTTTGGCCGACATGGTCGGCCAGCCGCGTGCGGCCACCGTGATGGGCCTGCTCGAAGAGGCTCGCCTGGCCCGTCTGCGGGGCTTCAAGGTCACGCAGAAGAAGAGCTCGGTGAGCAACACCTTCGGCCGCCTCAAGGACTTCATCGTGGGGAACTTCTGATGAACTGGAAAAAACGTTTTCTGGCGCGCGGCAGTCCTCCGGGGCGTGAGCGATGTCGATGTTGACCGCAACATCACCCCCAGCAAAACAAACGAGAAATTGAAATCAGGCAACTGCAAACATTGAAGTAGGAGAGCACCATGAGCATTGAAATGATCCAGACCGAAGAGTTCAACCAGGGCACCCAGATCAAGGTGATCGGCGTGGGCGGTGGCGGCGGCAACGCGGTCGAGCACATGATCGAACGCCAGGTCCAGGGCGTGGAATTCATCTGCGCCAACACCGACGCCCAGGCCCTGAGCCGCAGCGCATCGCACCGCATCGTGCAGCTGGGTCAAACCGGTCTGGGCGCTGGCAGCAAGCCCGACAAGGGTCGCGAAGCCGCCGAGAGCGCTGAAGCCGACATCCGCGAAGCCATCGAAGGCGCGCACATGCTCTTCATCACCGCCGGCATGGGCGGCGGCACCGGCACCGGCGCCGCCCCCGTGATCGCCCGCATCGCCAAGGAAATGGGCATCCTGACCGTGGGCGTGGTGACCAAGCCCTTTGAGTTCGAAGGTGGCCGCCGCATGCAGAACGCCGACGCCGGCATGCAGGAACTCGAAGCCAATGTCG
>CAXRGK010000090.1:0-2341 GCA_964230145.1 Burkholderiaceae bacterium
CCCCGTTGGGACCGACCACGCAGGTCCAGTGCCCAGCGGTCACATCCAGATCCATGCCATGCAACACCTCGTGGCCGCCCAGCGCCACCTTCAGACCTCGGGTCTGCAATGCGATGCTCATGATCGGCCTTCGCTGGCAGGCTTCATGCGCCAGAGCAGGTACACCCCGCCCAGCACCGCCGTCAGTACACCGACCGGCAGATCCTGCGGCGCCAGCAGTCCACGCGCCAGCACATCGGCCAGCAACAGCAAGGCACCGCCCATCAAGGACGAAAGCAGCAGCACCCCCGAGTGCTTGCAGCGCACCAGGGAACGCACCGCGTGCGGCGCGGCCAGACCCACAAAAGCGATCAGCCCCATTTGCGCGACAGCCGCTGCCGTGGTCAGCGACATGGCCGCCACCAGCAGCAAGCGCGCCTGACGCAAAGGCATGCCCAGGCTCTGGGCCGTGGCTTCGCCCAAGGTGAGTGCATCCAGCACGCGCGCCAGAGCCACCGCCACGATCAACGACAGCGACAGCGCCACGGCCATCAGGGCACACGATGTCCACCCCACAAACGAGGTAGACCCCAGCATGAAGCCCTGCATGGCCTGCAGCACCTGCGGCTCGAACAGGGCCACCAGCGAGGCCAGCGCGCCCAGCACCACCCCGACCACAACCCCCGCGAGCAAGAGCCGCAGGGTCTGCTGCACGCCGCGCGCCAGCGTCAAAGTCAGCACCACGGCCAGTACCGCGCCGATGAACGCGGCCCCGGTCATGCCCAGCCTAGGCAGCCAGGCTGTGGCCAGAATGGAACCACCAAAGAGGCTCAGGTACAGGCTCACGCCCAGCGAAGCCCCCGAGGCACTGCCCAGCAGATACGGATCGGCCAGCGGGTTGCGAAACAGGCCTTGCGCAACGGCACCAGCAAGGCCCAGCAAGGCACCGCCCAGCCAGGCGCCCAGGCTTCGCGGCAGGCGGATGTCCCGGACGATCTGCTGCATGACCGGGTCCTGAGCAGCCGTCCACCAGACCTCCCAGCCCTGACTGCCGACCGCCGTGCCCAGCACCAGGCCTGCACCGCCCAGCATCAGCAAGACCAGCGCCCAGAACGGGGCCGGACGGGTGCGCATCATCTGGCGCCTCCAGCGGTCCGGTTCAGGCACTCGGCCATGAGCCTGGCGCCTTCGGCCATGCGCGGTCCGGCACGCACCACGATGTCCGCCTGTTCTGGCTGAAATACACAGATGCGGTCTTCGCGCACCGCGCGCATCTGCGCCCAGCCCGGGCGCTGCAGCATGCTGGCACGCGAACTGTCCCCTGCCATGATCACATCCGGCTGGGCACGCACGACAAATTCCGGATTGATCTGGGGAAACGGCCCCAACGCGGCGGGCAGGATGTTGCGCACACCCATGCGCAGCAGCGTTTCACCGATGAAAGACGATTCACTGGCCCCGTAAGGGGTGGGGCTGACTTCGAAGTACACCCGCAGGCTGCGGGCCTGGGGCTTGAGCGATTGCACGGCCGCCTGAACACCGGCATCGATCTCGCGCCAGACACGGTCCGCCTCGCTGCGAGGAACGCCGATCGCCTCGGCCACGGTGCGCAGCACACGCTGCACATCGGCATGCGTGCGCGGCTCCAGCCGCAGCACCGTGATGCCCAGCGACTGCAGGCGCTCCACCCCGCGCGTAGAGCCGGCCAGCAACACCAGATTGGGCTTTTGCGCCACGATGCTTTCGATGTTCGGGTCGATGCCTCCACCCATGCGCGGTAAGGCCTGGATGCCTTCGGGCCAGTTGGAATAACGGTCCACCCCCACCAGACGCTGGCACTGCCCCAGCGCGCAGACGGTTTCAGTGAGCGAGGGCAACAGGCTCACAATGCGTTGGGGTGCTCGGGTGATCTCGATTTTTTGCCGGGCATCGTCCAGCACGGTCACAGCCTGGGCCGCGCCACACAGCACGCACAAAGCCAGGAAACAGAACAGGCGTTCAAGCATGGCGCTGCGCCCATTCAGAAAAAATACGGTGCAGTTGCGCCACACCATCGGTCAAGGCCGCCGGGCCCGGCTGCAGGATGTCGGCCGACTTGATCTCGAAGAGCTGTGCGTCGCGCACTGCGGGTACGTCCTGCCAACCTGGGCGTGCTGCGACTTTTTCGGGACGGAATTTCTTGCCGCACCAGGATCCGATCACGATGTCCGGTGTTCGTTGAACGATGGTCTGCCCGTCGGCGATGATGCGGTCCTTGCCCATGGGCTGCTGCGCAAGTTCAGGAAAGATGTCGTCGCCACCGGCGATGCCCATCAGCTCGGACACCCAGCGGATGCCGCTGATATGGGGCTCGTCCCACTCC
>CAXRGK010000091.1:0-5302 GCA_964230145.1 Burkholderiaceae bacterium
CGATCTGGCCGAAGCAAAGTAGTGCTGCACCATAGCCACGTAGCCGTTGTTGGACTGCTTGTCCACTTCGGCCTTGCCTTTGGCGATGTCTTCGAAGTCCACCTTGTGGTACTTGGCGGCTTCGGTGTAGATGGCCGGGCCAGTGAAGGTGGAGTAGAACTTCGACTCGCCTTCGGGCTTGTTGCCATCGCGCACCAGTTGCATGTACAGCTGTGGCTGCACGGTGGCTGTGCCGGCGTTGACGACTTCGTTCTTGACGCCAATGGCGTAGCTGCCGCGCTTGAGCGTGTAGCTCTTGACCAGTTTGACGCCGTTCACCTCTTCAGATTCAAAGCGCAAGGTCAGCTCGTTCTGGCCGTCCTTGAGCTTGCGCTCGCCGGCAAAGCGCATGACGCTCTTGTGCGTGGGCAGCTGCCCACCGATCAGACCGGACTGGGCCACATAAACACGGTCTTTGCTTTCGTCAAACAGCACAAAATTCTTTTTGGCATCCATCAGGTCCGGGTGCTGCACCAGCTCGGCATGCACCAGCGAACCGCCTTCGGTGTCAAAGCGCAGCTTGTACAGATCGGTTTCGACATCAACCCATTCGCGTTGTGCTGCTGGTGCCGCAGATGCAGGCACCTGACCAGGACCGGCAGGCGCAGCCATAGCGGTCGGCACCGCAGTCGACGCAGCAGGCGCCTTGGCAGCCGCTGCGGGCTCGACCTTGGGAAAGAAAGTGGCCTTGTGGCCGTGGTGGATCTGCCACTAGTCCCACAGCAGGGCCATGGAGAAGCCAAAAATCACCCAGAGGATGGTGCGGCGGATGTCGTTCATGAGGACTTCTTAGAAGAAGGAGATAGGAATCGGGTGAACAGGCGTGGGGCCTCTTCAGGAATGGGGTCGTGCCCGCCAGCACACCAGGGATGACAACGCACCAGCCGGGTCAGCGTGAGGTAGCTGCCCCAGCCTGCGCCGTGCTTTTCAAGCGCCTGTAGCGAATAGATTGAGCAGGTCGGCTCAAAACGGCAGGCCGAGCCGATCGACGGACTCAACAGCAGCCGGTAAGCCCGCACCAGGCCCATGAGCAAACGCTGCATCATCTCGCCACCCCACGCTCAAACAGCTGCTCCAGCTCCTGGCGAACGGCCAGCTTGAGTTGCTCGGACGTTGCACTGATGAACTGCTTGCGGTCAAACGTGGCGCGCAGACGCACCACATGGGCGGCGCTCGGCAGGCGTTCGGCGAAGCGGCTGCTCACGGCGTAGATTTGTCGCTTGATGGTGTTGCGCGTCACGGCACGGCGGGCCCAGCGCTTTGGGACCATCGCCCCGATCCAGACGCCATCCAAGGCAAAAAGGGCCTGCGCCTCATCGGGTGCAGGCCCTGCCGTTTCGGCGATTGCCTCAGGGGTGTCCACGCGTGCCACCAAAGGCAGGCGATGCAAGGCGAAATGCGCTGTGCGGGAGACCGTACCGCCAGCCAGGGCAGCCTGAAATTGCGGGCGTGTCTTGAGACGGTGCACGGCGATCAGACCCCGACTGTGGCCGCCAGCGTTGCCCGAAAGCGCGCCGGCAGCAGCAGCACAATCAGACAGCCAGACGCTTGCGGCCCTTGGCGCGACGTGCGTTGATCACGGCGCGACCACCGCGGGTCTTCATGCGAACCAGGAAGCCGTGGGTACGGGCGCGACGGGTTTTGGAGGGTTGGTAAGTGCGTTTCATGACAATTCCTTGGCGCTCCCTCGAAGAATGCAGTCGGGCAAGCCGGCACACGCCAGGCCACTCGACTTTTTGGAGCGAAGCCCGCGATTATCGCAAACTTTGGCGCCCTGGGCAAATACCGCCCAAAAACAGCCACCAATGCCCAACCCGATTCCATCGGGGAACACCATGAGCCCGCAGGCCTGTTTGTGGTTTATGATGTGCATCCGCGCACCCTCTGGCCTGTGGATAAGCTCTTGATAATTCAGGATCGACTGCACCAGAACAGCTGACTATCCACAAAAACAACATCCACCATGCCTGAGGGAATGTCCTCCGATCTCGCCTTTGAAGCCAGCCCCGCCCTGTGGCAGGCCTGCCTGGATGAACTCTCTCGCGAATTGCCGGAGCAGCAGTTCAACACCTGGATCAAACCGCTGACCGCCCAGATCCATCCAGACCAGAACAAGCTCACCCTTTTTGTCGCCAACCGCTTCAAAATGGACTGGATTCGAGCCCAGTACGCGCAAAAACTGACCCAGATCCTGGAACGCCTGCAAGGCCAGCCCGTTCAGATCGAGTTAGCGCTCACTCCTCGCGAAACCCCTGCCAGAACCGCACGTCCTACCCCGACTGCGCTTTCCCCAGCCAGCCCGGAAGCCCTGGACATGGCGGAAGAGTCCCCCAGTCAGGCCTTCCGCAGCCGACTCAATCCGGCCCTCACCTTTGACACCCTGGTAGAAGGTTCGGCCAACCGCATGGCACGTGCTGCCGCCATGCACGTGGCCGGCTCGCCAGGCCAGCTCTACAACCCGCTGTTCATCTATGGCGGCGTTGGCCTGGGCAAGACGCACCTGATGCACGCCATCGGCAACAAGCTGCTGGCCGACCGTCCGAATGCCAAAGTTCTCTACATCCACGCAGAGCAGTTCGTGTCGGATGTGGTCAAAGCCTATCAACGCAAGACCTTTGACGAATTCAAACAGCATTACCACTCGCTGGACCTGCTGCTGATCGACGATGTGCAGTTTTTTGCCAACAAGGACCGCACCCAGGAAGAATTCTTCAACGCCTTTGAAGCGCTGCTGGCCAAAAAGTCGCACATCGTGATGACCAGCGACACCTACCCGAAGGGTTTGACCGACATCCACGAGCGACTGGTGTCGCGCTTCGATTCGGGCCTGACGGTCGCGATCGAGCCGCCCGAGCTCGAAATGCGGGTCGCCATCCTGATCAACAAGGCCATCAGCGAAGGCAGTGAAATGCCCGAGGAAGTGGCGTTTTTCGTGGCCAAGAACGTGCGCTCGAACGTGCGCGAGCTCGAAGGCGCGCTGCGCAAGATCCTGGCGTATTCGCGCTTCAACCAGAAGGAAGTCTCGATCCAGCTGGCCCGCGAGGCCTTGCGCGACCTGCTGTCCATCCAGAACCGCCAGATCAGCGTCGAAAACATCCAGAAAACCGTGGCCGATTACTACAAGATCAAGGTCGCGGACATGTACAGCAAGAAGCGCCCGGCCAGCATTGCCCGCCCGCGCCAGATTGCCATGTACCTGGCCAAGGAATTGACACAAAAAAGCCTGCCCGAGATCGGCGAGCTGTTTGGCGGACGCGACCACACCACCGTGCTGCACGCCGTGCGCAAAATCGCCGGCGAGCGCCAGCAATTGACCGAACTCAACCAGCAACTTCACGTGCTGGAACAGACGCTCAAGGGATGACCGAAAAGAATGTGGTTTTGAGCCGTTTTCAGGCCAAAAAACACCCAAAAAACGGCGAAAATGTCAGCTGTTTGCTCTATCTGCCCGACGGGGCAGATACCTGAGAAAAATCACCAAAGGTAGACACTCATGATCGTCCTGAAGGCCACCCAAGACAAGCTGCTGTCGGTGCTGCAATCCGTCTCCGGCATTGTGGAACGCCGCCACACCCTGCCCGTGCTGGCCAACGTGCTGATCCGCAAGTCGGGCCGCGCGATCCAGATGACCACCAGCGATCTGGAAATCCAGATCCGCACCACCGCCGACATGGACGGCGATCCGGGCGACTTCACCACCACCGTGGGCGCACGCAAGCTGATCGACATCCTGCGCACCATGCCCGGTGACCAGACCGTGAGCCTGGAGTCCTCGCAGGCCAAGGTGATCCTCAAGGGTGGCAAGTCCAAATTCACGCTGCAGACCCTGCCGGCCGAAGACTTCCCGCTGGTGCAGGAAGCCGCCAGCTTTGGTCCCAAGTTCAGCGTGCCGCAAAAGACACTCAAGGCCCTGCTGGGCCAGGTCTCGTTTGCGATGGCCGTGCACGACATCCGCTACTACCTCAACGGCATCCTGTTCGTGGCCGAAGGCAAGAAACTCAGCCTGGTCGCCACCGACGGCCACCGCCTGGCTTTTGCCAGCGCCACGCTTGACGAAGAAGTGCCTTCCAAGCAGGAGGTCATCCTGCCGCGCAAGACCGTGCTGGAACTGCAGCGCCTGCTGTCCGATGCCGAAGGTGCGATCGAGATGCAGTTTGCGAACAACCAGGCCAAGTTCAGCTTTGACGGCATGGAGTTCGTGACCAAGCTGGTCGAAGGCAAGTTCCCCGACTACAACCGCGTGATTCCCAAGGGCCACCGCAACAACGTCACGCTGGGCCGTCAGGCCCTGCTGTCGTGCCTGCAGCGCACCGCCATCCTGACCAGCGACAAGTTCAAGGGCGTGCGCCTGAACCTCGACCCCGGCACGCTGCGCGTGGCGTCCACCAACGCCGAGCAGGAAGAAGCCGTGGACGAACTCGACATCGACTACGGCGGCGACAGCATCGAGATCGGCTTCAACGTGACCTACATCATCGATGTGCTCGCCAACATGGACCAGGACATGGTCCGCATCGATCTGGCCGACGCCAACAGCTCGGCCCTGATCACGATCCCCGAGAACGACAACTTCAAATATGTGGTGATGCCGATGCGCATCTGAGGGCATTCATGTGCCGTTCGCGCTGAGTTAATCAACCGTTCGCGCTGAGCCTGTCGAAGCGCCCCACCTCCAAACCCGCGACCTGTCGCGGGTTTCGGCCATTCAAGCGATAGAGAAATTTGACCATGACCGAAGAAAACAAGCCCAGCGAAGACGCTTTCACCACCGCGCAACCGAAGATTGACACCAATCAGGCCGGTGCGACCGAAGGCTATGGCGAAGGCGCGATCCAGATCCTCGAAGGTCTGGAAGCCGTGCGCAAGCGCCCCGGCATGTACATCGGCGACACGTCCGACGGCACCGGCCTGCACCACCTGGTGTTCGAGGTCGTGGACAACTCGATCGACGAAGCGCTGGCGGGCCACTGCGACGACATCGTGGTCACCATCCACACCGACAACTCCTTGAGCGTGACCGACAACGGCCGCGGTATTCCGACCGGCGTGAAGATGGACGACAAGCACGAGCCCAAGCGCAGTGCTGCCGAAATCGCGCTGACCGAGCTGCACGCCGGTGGCAAGTTCAACCAGAACAGCTACAAGGTCTCGGGCGGTCTGCACGGCGTGGGCGTGTCGTGCGTGAACGCCCTGTCCAAGTGGCTGCGACTGGTTGTGCGCCGCGACGGCAAGGTGCACCAGATCGAGTTCGCCAAAGGCTTTG
>CAXRGK010000092.1:0-5197 GCA_964230145.1 Burkholderiaceae bacterium
GAAGCTGCTGGCCCAGTGGCCGGACATGCAAAAGGCTTATGCGGGCGACGAGTACGTGGTCAAGATCCGCGACAAGGAAATCCGCACCGCGCGCCCCACCACCACGCTGAGCGGCAACAAGATCCGCAAGGTCGCCCTGCCCCAATACGAAGACCACGGCGAAATTCTGAAGTGGCTGATGCTGGACAACGTGCCCGGCAGCTACCCCTACACCGCTGGCAACTTCGACTTCAAGCGCGAGGGCGAAGACCCGACCCGCATGTTCGCCGGTGAAGGCGACCCCTTCCGCACCAACCGCCGCTTCAAGCTGGTGAGCGAAGGCATGCCCGCCAAGCGCCTGTCTACCGCTTTTGACTCGGTCACGCTCTACGGCAACGACCCCGACCTGCGCCCGGACATTTACGGCAAGATCGGCAACTCGGGCGTGAACGTGGCCACGCTGGACGACATGAAGGTGCTGTACTCGGGCTTTGACCTGTGCAATCCCACCACCTCGGTGTCGATGACCATCAACGGCCCCGCGCCCTCCATCCTGGCCATGTTCATGAACACGGCCATCGACCAGAACATCGACAAGTTCAAGGCCGAGAACGGCCGTGAGCCGACCGAAACCGAAACCGCCAAGATCAAGGAATGGGTGCTGGCCAATGTGCGCGGCACGGTGCAGGCCGACATCCTGAAAGAAGACCAGGGCCAGAACACCTGCATCTTCTCCACCGAGTTCTCGCTGAAAGTCATGGGCGACATCGCCGAGTACTTTGTGCACCACGACGTGCGCAACTTCTACAGCGTATCCATCAGCGGCTACCACATCGCCGAAGCCGGGGCCAACCCGATCAGCCAGCTGGCCTTCACGCTGTCCAACGGCTTCACGTTTGTGGAGGCGTATCTCGCGCGTGGCATGCACATCGACGACTTTGCGCCCAACCTGAGCTTCTTCTTCTCCAACGGCATGGACCCCGAGTACACCGTGCTCGGCCGCGTGGCACGCCGCATCTGGGCCGTGGCCATGAAGGAGAAATACGGTGCCAACGAGCGCAGCCAGAAGCTCAAGTACCACATCCAGACCTCGGGCCGCTCGCTGCACGCACAGGAGATCCAGTTCAACGACATCCGCACCACGCTGCAGGCGTTGATCGCGATCTACGACAACTGCAACAGCCTGCACACCAACGCGTTTGACGAGGCCATCACCACGCCCACCGAAGACTCGGTGCGCCGCGCCATGGCGATCCAGCTCATCATCAACCGCGAATGGGGTCTGGCCAAAAACGAAAACCCCAACCAGGGCGCCTTCATCATCGACGAACTCACCGAGCTGGTCGAAGAAGCGGTGCTGGCCGAGTTTGAGCGCATCGCCGAGCGCGGCGGCGTGCTGGGTGCCATGGAAACCGGCTATCAGCGCGGCAAGATCCAGGACGAGTCGATGCACTACGAGATGCTCAAGCACACTGGCGAGTACCCGATCATCGGCGTCAACACCTTCCGCAACCCCAAGGGCGACGAAGTGCTCGAGAGCCTGGAGCTGGCGCGCTCGACCGAGGAAGAAAAGCAGTCACAGCTCAAGCGTCTGCAAGACTTTCATACCCGCAACGCGGACAAGGCGCCCGCCATGCTGGCGCGCCTGCAAAAGGCTGTCATCGACAACACCAACGTGTTCGAGGTGCTGATGGACGCGGTGCGCGTGTGCTCGCTCGGTCAGATCACCAACGCCCTGTTCGAGGTGGGTGGCCAGTACCGCCGCAGCATGTAACAAGGCTTGGGCACAATGGGGGGCATGCGTACCCCCGTCCCCTTCATTGCCCCAGAAGTTTTTGACCAAGCCGACGCGGCGCTGGCCCGCGTGCAGACTATCTACACGCAAAGCGTACAGCACCTGCGTGATGCCATGCAACGCTTTGTGGCAGGTGAAGAGCTGCAGGACCGGGTACGCGCCTGCTACCCCTATGTGCGCATCGAAACGGCGACCGGCTGGACACCGCCACCCGGTGCCGAGACCGAGTTGCTCAGTTACGGCTTTGTGGCGAGTGCGGGTTCGTATGCCACCACGCTCACGCGCCCCGACCTCTTCGCCCATTACCTGCGCGAGCAGTTCGCGCTGCTGATCCGCAACCACGGTGTGCAGCTCGAAGTCGGCACCAGCAAGGAGCCGATGCCGGTGCATTTCTCGTTTGCCGAAAACGAGCACATGGAAGGCGAGATGAGCGCCGCACGGCGCGCCCGCCTGCGCGATGTGTTCGACCTGCCCGACCTGACCGCCATGGACGACAGCATCGCCAACGGCACTTGGCGCGGCGCGCCAGGCCAGCCCGAGCCGCTGTCCTTGTTCAATGGGGCACGCACCGACTATTCGCTGCACCGCCTGCGCCACTACACCGGCACCAGCCCAGCGCATTTCCAGAACTACGTGCTGTTCACCAACTACCAGTTCTACATCGACGAGTTCATCGCGCTGGGCCGCGCCGAGATGGCCAAACCCGACAGCCCTTATGTGGCTTTTGTGGAACCAGGCAATGTGGTGACACGCCGCATCGGTCTCACAGCCCAACCGGACGATGCCCTGGGCAGTGCACCGCCTCGCCTGCCCCAGATGCCCGCCTACCACCTGGTGCAGGGTGGCCACAGCGGCATCACCATGGTCAACATCGGCGTGGGGCCCGCCAATGCCAAGAACATCACCGACCACATCGCCGTGCTGCGCCCGCACGCCTGGCTCATGGTGGGCCACTGCGCGGGCCTGCGCACCACGCAGCAGCTGGGCGACTACGTGCTGGCCCACGCCTACGTGCGCGAGGACCATGTGCTCGACGAGGAACTGCCGCTGTGGGTGCCGATTCCGGCGCTGGCCGAGATCCAGGTTGCGCTGGAAAAAGCTGTCAGTGAAGTCACCGGCAGCCACGGCGCCGAGCTCAAACGCCTCATGCGCACCGGCACCGTGGCCAGCACCGACAACCGCAACTGGGAGCTGCTGCCGGACAACACGCCGCAGCGCCGCTTCAGCCAGAGCCGTGCCGTGGCGCTCGACATGGAAAGCGCCACCATTGCCGCCAACGGTTTCCGGTTTCGCGTGCCTTACGGCACCCTGCTGTGCGTGAGCGACAAGCCCCTGCACGGCGAGATCAAGCTGCCCGGCATGGCCAACCACTTCTACCGCGAGCGCGTCAATCAGCACCTGCAGATCGGCATCCGCGCGCTGGAGATCCTGCGTGCCGCCGGCCCCGCCCAGCTGCACAGCCGCAAGCTGCGCAGCTTTGCCGAAGTGGCCTTCCAGTAACCCAGCCTCTGTGGGAGCGAGCTCCTGCGCGCGAACAGACTTCGGCCGCAGGGGCGGCCTCCTACAATGACCGGCATGAACCTCCTCTTTGTTGCCGATCCGCTCGAGTCCTTCAAGACCTACAAGGACACCACCTTTGCCATGATGCGCGAGGCGCAAAAGCGTGGCCATGCCCTCAGCGCCTGCGAGCCGCAGGACATTCGGTGGCTGCACGGCGAGGGCGTCACGGCCCAGGCACGCGACATCCGGCTGACCAGCCGGGCGGAGGACTGGTTCGAGGTGACGGGCACGCAGCGCGCTGCGCTCGAGGGCTTCGATGCGGTGATCATGCGCAAGGACCCACCGTTTGACAGCGAGTATTTCTACAGCACCCACCTGCTGGGCCAAGCCGAACGCGAGGGCGCGCGTGTCTTCAACAGCCCGGCCGCCTTGCGCGACCACCCCGAAAAACTAGCCATCCTCGAATTCCCGCAGTTCACTGCGCCCACACTGGTCACGCGCAGCGAGGCCGACATCCGCAACTTCCACGCCGAACACGGCGAGGTCATCCTCAAGCCGCTGGACGGCATGGGTGGCATGGGCATCTTCAAGGTCGGGCGTGACGGTCTTAACCTGGGCACGATTGCCGAAACGCTCAACCGTGGCGGCGCGCAAACCGTGATGGTGCAAAAGTACCTGCCGCAAATCAGCGAAGGTGACAAACGCGTGCTGGTGATTGGCGGCCAGGCCGTGCCCTTCACGCTGGCCCGCATCCCGCAGGGCAGCGAGGTGCGCGGCAACCTGGCTGCCGGCGGCAAGGGCGTGGCCATGCCCATCACCGATCGCGAGCGCGAGATCGCCGAGACCCTCGGCCCGATCCTGGCCGCGCGCGGCCTGCTGCTGGTGGGGCTGGACGTGATTGGCGGGCACCTGACCGAAATCAATGTCACCAGCCCGACCTGCTTTCAGGAGATCTCCGACCAGACCGGATTTGACGTGCCGGCCATGTTCATCGACGCTGTAGAGGCGGCGTGCGCCGCCTGAATCAGAACAGCCTGTCGGGCGTGTAGCGCAGACCGAACGAGGTCCAGGTCGTCTGCCCGATGCCGTTGGGCTGGGCACCGCGTGTGGCATCGATCTGCAGCAGACCGGGGATCAGCGAAAACCGCAGCCCGGTCTGCACGAACGGTTTTTGGCGGTTGTCACCAAACGCCTCGGCGATCAGCATCAGGCGCGGATGCATCCAGTACTCCACGCCCACCCCCCAGGTGGCCAGGTTTCTGTGGGTCCGGTTTTCGCGCGTCCAGCCCAGGTTGGTGTGCACCACCACCCGGTCATCGAACATCGACACCGAAAAAGGCGCGTATGCATACTGGGCGCCGAACTGGTTCGGCCCTGGCTGCGTCCCCACATGACGCACCACGCCAAACGCCAGACCCCAGCCCCAGTCGTTGGTCGTCAGGTCGCGCAGCAAGGTTTTGCCTTGCAACACCTGGTCGCTGGAATGCGGCAAACCATCGGCATGGAAATGCCCACCTCCCGCAGTGATTTCGAAATTCCCGGTCGGGTTGCAGGCTGGCAACGCCCAATTCTCGGTGCGGTCACGGTAGCGGCGTGTCCAGCTCTCGAGCTGGCAACTTTCGGCGGTGGTGATGCGGGCATCGTCGGTCATGAACGGACGGGCCGCCAGGGCGTCCGCACCCGCGAGCACCACACCGCAGCAGGCCAGGGCGAGTCGGGACAGGAAATTCATGCGCCAGATTCTAGACAGGCCCATGACAACACCGTGACAGCTCAGACCAGATCCCCGTCCACAAAGGCGTACAGCCGCCCCGGCTCAAAAGCCACCCAGACCTCGTCGGTGGTCAGGGGCTGCGTCACCACCACAGCGACCCGGTCGTTCACGCTGGTGTGCTCGGCAAAGTTCACGCTCAGGTCTTCGTC
>CAXRGK010000093.1:0-5721 GCA_964230145.1 Burkholderiaceae bacterium
TGCCAGCGCGAGGGCGTGGTGGACTTTGGCGAGCTGATGCTGCGTTCGTATGAATTGCTGCGCGACAACGCCCATGTGCGAGAGCATTACCGCCGCCGTTTCCGCCATGTGCTGGTGGACGAGTTCCAGGACACCAACAAGCTGCAGTACGCCTGGCTCAAGCTGCTGGTGGGCTTGCCTGGCGAAGGGGGGCAGGGCGCCATCATGGCCGTGGGCGACGATGACCAGAGCATTTACGCCTTCCGTGGTGCCCGCGTGGGCAACATGGCCGACTGTGTGCGCGAGTGTGGCGTGCAGCACCAGAGCAAGCTGGAGCAGAACTACCGCAGCTACAGCAACATCCTGGACTCGGCCAACCACCTGATCGGCCACAACAAGGGCCGCTTGGGCAAGACGCTGCGCACCACGCAGGGTGCGGGCGAGCCGGTGCGCGTGGTGGAGCAGGCCAGCGACTTTGCCGAGGCCAACTGGGTGGTCGACGAAATCCGCCAGCTGGTCAAGCAGGACGGCTTTGAGCGCAAGGAAATCGCGCTGCTCTACCGCAGCAACGCGCAAAGCCGGGTGCTGGAAACGGCCTTGTTCAACGCTGGCTTTCCTTACCGGGTGTATGGCGGCCTGCGCTTTTTCGAGCGGGCCGAGATCAAGCACGCGCTGGCGTATTTGCGCCTGCTGGAGAACCCGCACGACGACACCAGCTTTCTGCGGGTGGTGAACTTTCCGCCTCGCGGCATCGGGGCGCGCAGCATCGAGCAGCTGCAGGACGCGGCCCGCGCCGCCGGTTGCTCACTGCACGATGCGGTGAGCGCCACCACCGGCAAGGCCGGGGCGAATCTGGGGGCGTTTGTCGCCATGATCGATGTGATCCGTGAGCAGACCGAGGGCCTGACGCTGCGCGAGATCATCGACCTGGTGCTGGACAAGAGCGGTCTGCTGCAGCACTACCGCATCGAGAAAGAAGGCGCTGACCGGGTGGAAAACCTGGAGGAACTGGTCAACGCCGCCGAGAGCTTTGTCACGCAGGAAGGCTTTGGCCGCCATGCGGTGGCCATGCCCGAACTGTCGCAAAGCCCAGCGAGCCAGGGACTTTCCATTCGTCCTGAGCCCCCACCCGCTCGTCCGGACTTTCCTCCCGTTCGCCCTGAGCTTGTCGAAGGGCAATCCTGGTCTTCCACAGGCTCAGACCGAACGGCAATGGACGAGACGCTGGAAGACGGCGTGACCATGAGCCCGCTGGCGGCCTTCCTCACGCATGCTGCGCTGGAGGCGGGCGACAACCAGGCCCAGGCCGGTGAAGACGCGATCCAGCTCATGACCGTGCATGCCAGCAAGGGACTGGAGTTCGATGTGGTGTTCATCACCGGGCTCGAAGAGGGCCTGTTCCCCAACGAGAACGCCCTCAACGACTACGAAGGCCTGGAGGAAGAGCGCCGCCTGATGTACGTGGCCATCACCCGTGCGCGCAAGCGCCTGTACCTGAGCCATTCGCAGACGCGCATGCTGCATGGCCAGACCCGTTACAACCTCAAGAGCCGCTTTTTTGACGAACTGCCCGAGCATTGCCTCAAGTGGGTCACGCCCAAGCAGGCTGGTTTTGCCAGTGGCATGGGCGCGCCGTGGACACCGGCCGGCGCCCGCCACAGTCAGGGGACACAGGCTCGCCCGTCCTGGGGCAACAGCGGCCTGGGCACGGCTTCGGTCAGTGCCGACACCTGGAAAAGCCCGCCGGTGCCGGTGCAGAAAAGCGCGCCCGAGCATGGCATCCGGGCCGGCATCCAGGTGTTTCACGCCAAGTTTGGCGAGGGCAAGGTGCTGGCGGTCGAAGGCAGCGGGCCGGACGCGCGGGCCCAGGTCAATTTCCCGCGGCACGGCGTCAAGTGGCTGGCATTGAGCGTGGCCAAGCTGACCGTGGTCTGAGCTTTTTCAAGGAGACAGCGCATGCGGATCACGACTCCCGAGCAGCTGCGTGCGCTGTACGCCCAGCCGACCGAGCGCGCACGGCGCAAGCAGCTCGACGCGCTCGATGCACATTGCAAGGCCTTCATCGCCCTCTCGCCCTTCGTGGTGCTGGCCACTTCCGATGCCGCAGGCCGAGTGGATGCGACACCGCGTGGGGGCGCGCCGGGCTTTGTGGTGGTGCAGGGTGACCGCACCCTGCTGCTGGGCGATGCACCAGGCAACAACCGGCTCGATGCCTTGCAGAACCTGCTGCAAAACCCTCAGGCGGGGCTGCTCTTCATGATCCCTGGGGTGGACGAGACCCTGCGCGTCAATGGCCGGGTCGAGCTGTCAACCGATCCACTGGACATGGCAGCGTGCACCGACGCGCGGCGCGCGCCCAAGGTGGTGCTGCGCCTGACGGTGCAGGAGGCCTTTCTGCACTGTGCCAAGGCCTTCATGCGTTCACGCCTGTGGCAGGACAGCGCCCGCATCGAAAGGGATCGGCTGCCCACCATGAACCAGATGATCCATGACCAGCTGGGCTTGGACGCTGTCCCGGAGCCTCAAGCGGACATGCTCAGACGTTACGAGCAAGACCTGTAGGCGCGGTCATCGACTTCCCCTAAGGGGCGGTAGAGGCATCGGTTGCACTGAAGCAGTCCTTGACAGTGAACAGCATCGAGGTGAAGAACATGGCCGCCACCAGCAGGGCCAGCGGCATCATGATGGACAGGGTCAGTTGTGGCTCGCCCAGCATGGCTGCCGCCAGCATGGAAAGGACCGCGGCGCTGCCGAACACGGCGGCCCAGACCGCGATGTACACCAGGAAGGCGCCCTTGTTGCGCCAGCAGCCCATCCAGCTGAAAAACAGACTCTTGGCGGGCGACACGCTTTGCCAGAACACCAGCGCTGGCGCATGCCAGAACAGCATGGACAAGGGCGCGTACAGCAGCATCGAAATCCACAGCGCGGCCTGGAAACTGTCGGCCTGTACCAGTTCCGGGCGGATCGGTTCGCCGGCCAGATAGACGCCGGCGAACTGGCCGCCATCGACCAGCATGGAGGCGGCCATCATCAGCAAGAAGCCTGCGGCGTAGAGTGCGCCCAGCAGCAGCATGGGTACGCGGCGTGGACCCGGACGCAGCGCCATCCAGAGGGTGCCGGGCATCGGAAAACGGCCCTCGCTGGCGATCTGGGTAGCGGCCATCAGGCCGGCGGTGAAGGCCGGCATGAGCACCAAGGCCAGGGCGCCGCCAATCACGGGCACCATGGACACCAATGAGACCAGAGCCATGAAAAGGAAAAACAGGCCGGACATGGCCAGGGGTTGCTTCCAGAAGGTGCGCATGCCCAGCAAGGCCCATTGAAGGCCTTGTCGGGCGGGGACAGTTTGCAGCAGCATGTGGGTCAGAGTGTGAGGGGGGATTGCACACGGCCCCGCAGCACGCGCTCGAAGTGCGCGGGATCGTGTGGCTTGAGCATGGAGGCTTCGCGCGGCAGATGAAAGTCCCACAGGCGCGAGATCCAAAAACGCAGGGCGCCGGCCCGCAGCATGGCAGGCAGCAGCTCGCGCTCGGCCGGCGTCAGAGGGCGTACCGCCTGGTAGGCGTCAATCATGGCACTGGCGCGCACCGGTTCGTGCAGACCATCGCTGTGGGTGATGCACCAGTCGTTCAGGCACACCGCCAGGTCGAACAGCCAGGTGTCCACGCCGGCAAAGTAGAAGTCGAAAAAGCCCGTGAGCTGTTCGCCTTTGAACATGACGTTGTCGCGGAACAGGTCAGCATGCACCGGCCCGCGCGGCAGGGCTGCGCAGGTGCTGCCTTGCGCCACATGGTTCTGGTAGGCCAGTTCGCTGCGAATCAGCGCACTCTGGGCTTCATCCAGATAAGGCAGAACCACCGGCACGGTTTCGTTCCACCAGGGCAGGCCGCGCAGGTTGGGCTGGCTGCGGTTGTAGTCCTCGCCGGCCAAGTGCATGCGCGCGAGCATGTCGCCTACAGCGGCGCAGTGTGCAGCTTCGGGTGCCAGCTGGCTTTTACCCATCAGTTTGTTGACCACGGCAGCCGGTTTGCCACACACGGTGTGCAGCACGTCGCCACCGCGGTCGGCAGCGGGATCAGGCACCGGGATGCCTTTACCAGCCAGGTGCTTCATCAGGTACAGATAAAACGGCAACTGCTCGTGCGTGAGGCGCTCGAACAGGGTCAGCACATACTCACCCTGATCGGTGGTGACGAAATAATTGGTGTTTTCGATCCCGCCTTCGATGCCCCGCAAGGCGGTCAGTTCGCCCAGATTCAGACGGTACAGCAGGTCCTGGGCCTGGGATTCGGAAACTTCGGTGAAAACCGCCATGGCAAACGCGTGGTTGGAGGCCGGGGAGCGGCCATTCGGGTGAAAACCCGATTGTAGATTCTCAAGCGCTCCAAACTGCCCGCAGGCACACAGACGGCACAATCGAGGGCATGAGCGATACCCCTACCGAACAAGCTGCCCCAAAGCGCATGCTGCTGCTGGTCGACGGCTCCAGCTACCTCTACCGCGCCTTCCATGCCATGCCCGACCTGCGTGCCGTACCGGGTGACCCGAGCAGCCCAGCCACCGGGGCCATCCGCGGCATGATCAACATGATGGAACGGCTGCGCAAGGATTACCCGGCGCCGCTGGCGGCCTGTGTGTTCGACGCCAAGGGGCCGACCTTCCGTGACGAGCTCTACCCCGAGTACAAGGCGCACCGCAGCCCCATGCCCGACGACCTGCGCGCGCAGATCGAGCCCATCCACGAGCTGGTGCGGCTGATGGGCTGGACGGTGCTCGATGTGCCGGGGGTGGAGGCCGACGACGTGATCGCCACGCTGGCCCACACCGCCGCCAGTCAGGGCGTGGAAGTGGTCGTTTCCAGTGGCGACAAGGACCTGAGCCAGCTGGTCAACGAGCACGTCATGATCGTCGACACCATGAATGGCAAAAAGCGCGATGTGGCGGGCGTGACAGCCGAGTTTGGCGTGCCCCCTTCGCTCATGATCGACTACCAGACGCTGGTGGGTGATCCGGTGGACAACGTGCCGGGTGTGCACAAGGTGGGCCCCAAGACCGCGGCCAAGTGGCTGCTCGAATACGGCTCGCTGGATGCGCTGGTGGCGCGTGCGCACGAGGTCAAGGGCGCGGCGGGCGAGAACCTGCGTCAGGCGCTGGACTGGCTGCCCAAGGGGCGCCAGCTGGTGAGCATGAAAACCGACTGCGACCTGTCCGCCTGGGTGCCCGGCCTGCCGGCGCTCGATGCGCTGCACCTGCACGCGCCCGACGAAGACAAGCTGCGCGTCTTTTACGAAACCTACGGTTTTCGTTCGCTGGCCGCCAAGGCGGGCGGTTCGGTGCCTCCGGCGCCCCGGGCCGCTGCCGTCATGGGTGACCTGTTTGGCGAAAACCCTGCCGTCGATCCGGTGCCCGCCAGCCGTGTGCAGGGCCCGGTCAGCTACACCACCATCACCGACTGGGCCACGTTCGAGCAGTGGCTCGCGCGCATCGAAGCCGCTGAACTCACGGCACTCGACACCGAAACCACCTCGCTCGACGAGATGCGTGCCGAGATCGTCGGCATCTCTCTGTCGGTGCAGCCGGGCGAGGCGGCCTACATTCCGCTGGCGCACAACGGGCCGGACGCGCCAGTCCAGTTGCCGCTGGCAGAGGTGCTCGCCAAGCTCAAGCCCTGGCTCGAAAACCCCGCCCGCCACAAGCTGGGCCAGCACGTCAAATACGACCGCCATGTGTTCGCCAACC
>CAXRGK010000094.1:0-7268 GCA_964230145.1 Burkholderiaceae bacterium
GCGCAGGGCCTGGCTCATCAGGCGGGCCTGCAGGCCGGGCAGGCTGTCGCCCATTTCGCCTTCGATTTCGGCCTTGGGCGTGAGCGCAGCGACCGAGTCGACCACCACCAGGTCCACCGCGCCCGAGCGCACCAGGCTGTCGACGATTTCGAGTGCTTGCTCACCGGTGTCGGGCTGGCTGATCAGCAGGTCCTGCAGGTTCACGCCCAGGTTCTGGGCGTACTGCACGTCCAGCGCATGTTCGGCATCGACAAAGGCGCAGGTGCCACCGAGCTTCTGCATTTCGGAGATGACCTGCAAGGTCAGCGTGGTCTTGCCCGAGGATTCCGGGCCGTAGATTTCGATCACGCGGCCACGGGGCAGGCCACCCACGCCCAGGGCGATGTCCAGACCCAGCGAACCGGTGGATACCACCTGGATGTCCTCGATCTGCTCGCCTTCGCCCAGGCGCATGATGGTGCCTTTGCCGAACTGTTTCTCGATCTGGGCCAGGGCGGCTTGCAGGGCTTTGGCCTTTTCGCTGTTGACGTCGCTCATGGGAATCTCCTTGAAAATCAATGGGTTGGGTGATCCAGTTTGCGTTTCCTCTCACAAATACTGGATGCGTGACCAGCACTGTAAACGTACAGTACAAGGCTGTAAACCCATTATTTGGTCATCTTGGTTTACCATTTGGGGATGCTGGAAAACGCGCCCCAACAGGCACAAGGCTTCGAAGACGACCGCTGGCGCCAGACCCATCTGGGGCGCTGGCTGGGCCACGCCATGCGCCACTTTGACGAACGTGTGTTGCAGCTCATGGCCCGCAACCCGGGTGTGCCGCTGGCGCTGGCCAATCTGGCCGCGCGCGACCAGATCAGCGCCGCGCACATCCACATCACGCGGCATCTGGCGCTGCAAGGCTCGCGCCTGACCGAGCTGGCGCAGGCGGCGGGCATGACCAAGCAGGCCATGGGCAAACTGGTGGACCAGTGCGAGGCCTGGGGCCTGATCACGCGCGAGGACGACCCGCTGGACGCACGAGCCAGACGCGTGGTCTTCACCAGCGTGGGGCTGGCCTGGTTGCAGGCCTTTCGCGACGCGGTCGAGCAGGCCGAACAGGAATTCCGTGATGCGGTGGGTCAGGACGTGGCGACGGTGGTTGCCTTGGGCCTGGAGGCCTATGCGCATTGACCGCGCAAGGCCCGCCACATGGGTGAAAACCAGCATGGCCCATGCGCCTTTGCCAAGGAAGGTGGTGCAGGATCGCCACTAGAATCCAAAAAACCCTTGACTTTCAGGGGTATGCAGCCCGACCCGTTCCCCAGGAGACCTCCATGCGAATTCTGATTGCCGAAGACGACCAGGTGCTCGCCGACGGGCTGCTGCGCAGCCTGCGCAACGCCGGTGCTGCCGTGGACCATGTGGCCAGCGGTTCCGAGGCCGACGCGGCCCTGATGACCAACAACGAATTCGATCTGCTCATCCTGGACCTGGGACTGCCCAAACTGCACGGGCTGGAAGTGCTCAAGCGCTTGCGTGCCAGGGGCTCTACGTTGCCCGTGCTGATCCTGACCGCTGCCGACAGCGTGGAAGAGCGTGTCAAGGGTTTGGACTACGGCGCCGACGATTACATGGCCAAGCCCTTCAGTCTGCAGGAGCTCGAAGCCCGTGTGCGCGCCCTCACCCGCCGCGGCATGGGGGGCGCCACCTCTCAGATCAAGCATGGCCCACTGGTCTACGACCAGGCCGGCCGCGTGGCCACGATCGACGGCAAGATGGTCGAGCTCTCGGCGCGTGAACTGGGCCTGCTGGAAGTGCTGCTGCAACGCGCCGGACGCCTGGTGAGCAAGGACCAGCTGGTCGAGCGCCTGTGCGAATGGGGTGAAGAGGTCAGCAACAACGCCATCGAGGTCTATATCCACCGCCTGCGCAAGAAGATTGAAAAAGGCCCGATCCGCATCGCCACCGTGCGCGGCCTGGGCTACTGCCTCGAAAAGATCCCGGGCTGAACCCCAGCTTTGCCCCGCACGGAGCAACCATGAAGTCCCGGGGCTGGAATGTGCGGCTGTTCAAACGTGAGCAGCGCTCGCTGTTTGGCGAGATCCTTGACTGGATGCTCACGCCACTGCTGCTGCTGTGGCCGGTCAGCCTGGCGCTGACCTGGCTGGTGGCGCAGGGACTGGCCAACAAGCCGTTTGACCGCGCCCTGGTCCACAACGTACAGGCCTTGGCACAGCAGGTCCGGGTGGGCGCGGACCTGAAGGCGCAATTCAATCTGCCGCAACCGGCCAGCGAACTGCTGCGTGCCGACGAAACCGATCTGGTGTACTACCAGGTCAAGGGCACGCGTGGCGAATTCCTCAGCGGTGAACGCGACCTGCCCGAACCACCGAAAGACGAAGACAGGGGCAACAGCTACGAGGTGCGCATCCGCGACGACGAGATGCGCGGCATGGAAGTGCGCGTGGCCTACACCTGGATCCGGCTGGACACCACCGGTCATCGGCCGGCGCTGGTGCAGGTGGCCGAGACCCGCGAAAAGCGCTCGGTGCTGGCGGCTGAAATCATCAAGGGCGTGATGCTGCCGCAGTTCGCCATCCTGCCACTGGCGGTGTTGTTGGTGTGGCTGGCGCTGGTGCGTGGCATCAAACCGCTGTCGCAGCTGGAAGAGCGCATCCGTGCACGCAAGAGCGACGACCTGAGCCCGCTGGACGACAAGGCGGTGCCGATGGAGGTGGCGCCACTGGTGGTCTCGGTGAACGACCTGCTGGACCGCCTGAAGGACTCGATCGCGACCCAGAAGCGTTTTCTGGCCGATGCGGCGCACCAGCTCAAGACGCCCCTGGCCGGTCTGCGCATGCAGGCCGATCTGGCCCAGCGCAGTGGTGCCAGCGAAGACGAACTCAAGCGTTCGCTGCAGCAGATTGGCCGTGCCAGCGTGCAGGCCACACACACAGTCAACCAGCTCTTGGCGCTGGCGCGTGCCGAGGGTGGCGGCGCCAGCCTGCCTCAGCAGCAGTGCAATATGGTGAGCATAGCCAGCGAGGTCCTGCTCGATTGCTTTCCGCGTGCGGCCGACAAAGGCATTGATCTGGGCTACGACGGCGCCGAGGCCGATGCGCCGGGTGTCACCGTCAAAGGCAATCCGACGCTGCTCAAGGAAATGGTGCGCAACCTGGTGGAAAACGCCATCCACTACACCCCCAGCACGCCCGAGCGTCCTGGCGTGGTGACGCTTCGGGTGCTGGTGGACCCGTACAGCCGGGTGCTGGTGCTGCAGGTCGAAGACAACGGGCCGGGTATTGCGCCGACCGAACGCGAGCTGGTGTTCCAGCCGTTTTACCGTGCTCTGGGAACCAATGTCGATGGTTCCGGTCTGGGCCTGCCCATCGTGCGCGAGATTGCGCAGCGCCACGGTGCCGCTGTGGCCGTGGATGCTGCCCACCCGGGACAGACGCCGCCAGGCGCCTGTTTCACCGTGCGCTTCGGCTTGCCGGACTGATCAGGCCGGCTGGCTCATGTTGAGTTGCAGGCGTTCGCGCTCGATCACGCGGGCCACGGCGGGCACCTTGGCCACTTGTTCGACGAAGGCCCACAGGACCGGATGGACTTCGGGAGCGCTGCCGGCAATGGTGCCCCAGCGGGTCAGGGTCAAGGCATAGGCGTCCAGCGGGCCAAAGTGTTCACCGCCCAGCCAGGTGCGACCCGCTTCGTTTTTCTGGACCACCAGCGCCTGCAGGTCTGCCAGCAGGGCCTTGTACTGGCCGATCGCGTGCTGCTTGATCGCGGCCTGTGCCTCGGGCTGGTCGGTGAACTTGCCCGGCATGAAGATGTGGGTGAACGTCGGGTGCACCGTGTTGTTCATCCAGGCAAAGGTGGACAGTGCCTGGGCACGCGCCAGATGGTCGCTGGGCAGGAAATGCTGGCCCGGGAACAGCATGTCCAGATACAGCGTGATGGCGACGATCTGTGTGATCACGTTGGCGTCGTGCACCAGCACCGGCACCTGGCTGCGCGGGTTGAGCAGTTTGTAGTCTTCGTTGTACTGCTCGCCCTTGTGCAACTTGACCATGGTGGGTTCAAAGTTGGTGCCGCTCATCTCCAGCAGGACATGCGGAACAAAGGAACAGGCGCCAGGTGCGTAATAGAGTTTCATGCTCATGGAGGGTCTCCGGTGGTCAGGGGCGGGTGGATGGTGGGCTGGAGGCGGCTGCGCTGGCGGACGGCGCCGCGTCGCTGGCTGCGGGTGATGCCGCTTCAGAGGCGGCCTCGGCGGGCACCTGCAAAGTGATCGCTTCCGGGCGGATCTGCTGGCTCAGGCGTTCGGGTTCGCGGCCGTCGTCCGGCCCCCAGCCCCAGCGCGCGAAAACGCCGAAGTTCCAGGCGCCCAGTGCCAGGTTGAGCACCACCAAAGCTGCAATCGACCAACGTGCCATCAGTTTGTGTTCGTGTTGAGGGGGCGCACGCTGACTTCCGAACTGTCGATCAGCCGCTCACCCCCGGCTTGCTGCAATCGTAGCGCACCCGTCGGGCCGACGCCGAGTGCCATTCCACTGTGGCCATCGCTGGTGTGGACCTCGCGCCCGCGCAGCACGTCGCGGACCTCAAAGCGCGCCTGCAAGGGCGCAAAGCCGTGCTGTTCAAAGTCCTGCAGGGTGCGCACCAGCGCGGGCATCAGGCGAAGCAGGGTCGCGCCGGCACTGGCTTCGGGCCAGAGCTCGGTCAAAGCCGCCGGGGGTGTGGACAGGCCTTCGGCCGGCCGGGGCCGGATGTTGATGCCGATGCCGACGACAACCTGGCTGCGCCCGCCCGAGGTGGCCGCTTCGATCAGGATGCCGGCGAGCTTGCGGTCCTGCCACCAGAGGTCGTTAGGCCATTTGAGGCCAACGTCCGGGTGCAGGCTTTCCGCCACCGCCACCCCCACGGCCAGCGACAGGCCCGACCAGTCGCATGGTGCGAACGGCAGAGCCAGAGAAAAAGTGAGCGAGTCACCCACCGCGCTTTGCCAGGGCCGGCCCAGCCGGCCGCGACCAGCGGTTTGCCGCTCGGCCACCAGCAGCGTGGGCTCGGTGCGGCCAGCACGGGCGCGGCGCATGAGTTCGGTGTTGGTCGAATCGATCTCGGGCAGGACCTCGACGGTGAAGCCAGGCAACAAGGGGGAGATTTGCTCCCAGATCGATTCGGCAGGCCAGAGTTCCATGGTGTTCAGCAGCGAGGCAGGCCCGGGGCATCGGGGACCGTGATCGGCACAGTGGGCAGCGGCGGGTTCCTCATAAGCCGCTTCGCGTCACAAATCGTCACCCGCCGCTGCCCACTGCACCGACCACGGTTGTGGTGCATCAGGTCTTTTTGGTCTTTTTCTGACTCGGGATCTTCGGCGTGGCCGGCCGGCGCTTGGGCGCCAGCAGCGTGCCACGGCAGTTCTTGGCGCCGCACCAGCAGGGGTACTCGGCCTTGAGCTTTTTCGTGTACGGCTCGTCGATGATCAGGCCATAGTCGTAGTTGAGCTCTTCACCGGCTGCAATGTTGCGCAGCGCCTTGATGAAGATGCGGTCGTTTTCCTCGTCGGCTTCGCAGTTCGGGTCGCAGCTGTGGTTGATCCAGCGCGAGGAGTTGCCGCCGTACAGCGCGTCGATCACCCGGTCCTCATTCACATGGAAATAGAAGGTGTGGTTCGGGTCGCTGGGGTCGTGTGGGTGGCGGTCCTGGGCTTCGTCCCAGGTGATGACCTCGCCCACGTACTCGATGATGGTCTCGCCTTCGGCAATGTCCTGCAGGGCAAACACGCCCTTGCCGTGCACCCCGGAGCGGCGCACCTGGATGCGTCGGCTGGACGCCGGGGCCTTGGGGGTGGCTTTCGGGGCAGCCTTTCTGGCGGGGGTGCGGGGTGCAGGGGTTTTGGCCACGGTTCAAAAATTTGTTATGTTGAATTCATGCATGTGCGCGTGTGCGCGCATGTGCGTGCGCGTGTACAGGCATGCGCGCACGCGAGAAACGGATTGTATAGAGCAGGATTGCCAAGATTTATGAAGACACTGGTCATTGCAGAAAAGCCCTCGGTGGCGCAAGACATCGTGCGCGCCCTCACGCCCGTGGCGGGCAAGTTCGAGAAACACGACGACCATTTCGAAAACGACCAGTACGTCGTCACCAGCGCGGTGGGTCATCTGGTCGAGATCCAGGCGCCCGAGCAGTACGACGTCAAGCGCGGCAAGTGGAGCTTTGCCAACTTGCCCGTCATCCCGCCGCACTTTGACCTCAAGCCCGTGGACAAGACCAAGAGCCGCCTGAGCGCCGTGGTCAAACAGGCCAAGCGCAAGGACGTGACGGCGCTGGTCAACGCCTGTGACGCGGGCCGCGAGGGCGAGTTGATCTTCCGCCTGATCGAGCAGTACGCGGGTGGCGCCAAGCCCCTGGGCAAGCCGGTCAAGCGCCTGTGGCTGCAGTCGATGACGCCGCAGGCCATTCGCGAGGGCTTTGACAACCTGCGCAGCGAGCAGCAGATGCAGGGCCTGGCCGATGCCGCGCGCAGCCGCTCCGAGGCCGACTGGCTGGTGGGCATCAACGGCACGCGCGCCATGACCGCGTTCAACTCGCGCGACGGCGGTTTCTTTTTGACCACCGTGGGCCGCGTGCAGACGCCCACGCTGGCCGTTGTCGTTGAGCGCGAAGAGCAGATCCGCAAGTTCGTGAGCCGCGACTATTGGGAAATCCACGCGAGCTTCCTGGCCGAAGCCGGTGAATACGGCGGCAAGTGGTTTGATCCGGCCTGGAAGCAGGACGCAGAAGACAAGGAAAAGAAGGCCGACCGCCTGTGGGACGCACGCCGCGCCATCGAGATTGCCGACGCCGTGCGCGGCAAGGCCGCCACGGTCACAGAAGAGTCCACGCCCAAGACCGAGGCTTCGCCCGGCCTGTTTGACCTGACCAGCCTGCAGCGCGAGGCCAACGGCCGCTTTGGCTTTTCGGCCAAGACCACGCTGGCGCTGGCGCAAAGCCTGTACGAAAAACACAAGGCCCTGACCTACCCGCGAACCGACTCGCGCCACCTGCCCGAAGACTATGTGCCGGTGGTCAAGCAAACCTTCGAGATGCTGGCGGACAAAGGTTTCCAGCACCTGCAGCCGCACGCGCTGGTCGCGCTCAACAACAACTACATCCGCAAGATCCCGCGCGTGTTCGACAACAGCAAGGTGTCGGACCACTTCGCCATCATCCCCACGTTGCAGGCGCCCAGTGGTTTGAGTGAAGCCGAGTTCAAGCTGTATGACCTGGTGGTCAAGCGC
>CAXRGK010000095.1:0-5226 GCA_964230145.1 Burkholderiaceae bacterium
GGACGTGACCAAGCCTGGCCCCTGGTGAAGTTCATGGCGCGCCATGGGTGCTTGCCCTGCCCATCGCCCATGTCATGCAGGCGCTGCAAAGCCGGATTTCGAAAAGTGTTTCTCATCAACTGCAGCCCCCAGACTTCGGCACAAACAACCCTGCACGAAACCAACAATTCATGTAGTTTAGGGAATTTTATGTTCTTTAACGAACATTTATTGAAACACCTTAAAACAAACTTCGGTGGTGTGCCGCATATACTCAAGAATCAAAAAAAACCATCATTAGCACCACAAACCGATTTCAATCGGCTGTATTGGTTTTTTCTAAACAGCCTGCGGGTATCTAGAGTGAATTTATCTTCCAATGGCATTGCGCAACAGCTCACGCCGGAACATCTGCACCGCCTTGAGGAGATCTGCTTCGCCATCGACTTGACTGCGGGTCAAGTGCTGGAACCCGCCAGCCACGGAGCGCTTCCGGTGTATTTCCTCGTGGATGCTGTGGCCTGCGTCTGGATTGAATTCGGGACCCATGCCCCTGGATTGGCGATTGCACTGACAGGCAAAGAAGGCATCGCCGGCGGTTCACATTTATGGCCCGCCCCAGCCGCACCCTGGGTCAGCAAAGTCTTGAAGCCCGGTCGCGCTTTCCAGACCACCGCGCAACAGTTGCGAGTTCTTTTTGATCAGATGCCTGAACTGATCGAGGGCTTTTCCAGGTTTCTGTGGACGCAAACACAGGAAATAGCCCAACTCAGCGCTCGGGCACAGCGGGGTGACATCCGAACTCGCCTGGCCCTGTGGCTGCACCTGCTGCACAAGAAAACAGAGAGCCCTATTTTGCAAATCACCCATCAAGAGCTGGCCAACATGCTGGGCACCCGACGCGTGAGCGTCACGGTCACCGCTGGCGCGTTTCAGGACGAAGGCATCCTGACCCTTCGCCGCGGCACCATCCACATCTTGAACCCACAGGCTCTGGCTCACGCCGCCGGTTTGCAGAACATCTGATTCAAACCCGAACCATCTGATTGCGAATCGCATAGCGCGTCAGATCGGCCACCTTGTGCAAACCCACCTTGCGCATGATGTTGCGCCGGTGCACTTCGACCGTGCTGGGGGCAATCTGCAGATTGCGTGCGATTTCCTTCGAAGAGTAGCCATCGGCGATCAGGCAAAGCACCTGCTCTTCCCGTTCGCCCAATTGCCCTGCGCCAGGCGCTGCCACGCGCCCCCGGCGCAGACTGTCCATCATCACGGCTCCTGCGGAAGGGCACAGATAAGAGCGACCTGCACCCGCCGCACGGATAGCCTGCAGCAATTCGTCCATGCTGCTCTGGGTTGACACAAAGCTGGTGGCGCCCGCCTGCATCATCTGTAGCACAGACCCACGGTCACAATCCGTCGAGAAAGCCACGATCTCCGGGCGTGGCGTCAGCTGGGACACCCAGCGCGTGAGCGCAACATCATCAGAACGCCGGGGGTCTACACCCACCACCACCACCTCCGGCCGTTCCAGTTCGCACAGGATCTTTGTGCCCAGGTCTTCGTCACTGACGCCTACCAGGTGGATATCCGCATGGGTTCTCAAAACAGCGGCAATGCCCTCGGCGATCACCTTGTGTTTACAAGACAACTGGACACGTATCGACATGGCTCATCTCCATTACAACGTCGGTGCTTGTCGCCGAAGAAGCATTCACATCGCTCGAGGTGAATGTCCCAGGTGCTTGCGACACAAGTCTAGAAGCACGCACTGTGGCAATCTGTGCGCGTCATCACATTGCATCGCAAATAAATAATTGATTTCGATCATCAATGGTCGCGCCTCACGGGCATGCAGGACGAAGCGTTGTCGGCCAGCACGTGCACAGAAGACAACAGTGTCGATCGCTCCAGCGCATGGACCAGATGCTCGTGCGCGGCCGATGAATGCATGCACGACAAGCGCGCATGGTGCAGCGCTGCCCGAAAAGCCCCGCTGCCGTGGTGACGCGTCGCTTCCTTGTTGCGCTGGTAAGCCAGCAAAAGTTCCTGTGCGGCCCTTTGGTAAAGATCGAAGATTGCCTGCACCTCCTCGGCCGCAGGTGGTGTTTCTGTGTGTTTCATGACCCATCCTTGCGTCACAGGGCTGGCGATATTCAATAGCCATGCTCCTGCATGTAGAGCATCAGCGCCATGCGCCCCGGACAATTGAGTTTTTGGTAAATATGGTGCAGATGCAGTTTGGCGGTGCCTTCACTGATGCACAGCTTGCTGGCGATTTTCTTGTTGGGCCACCCTTCGGTGACCATCCTTGCCACATCGACCTCGCGCGGCGTAAGAATCTGTATGCCATGGTCTTTGCCTTTTTGCTGGTCCATCAGCATGGACACGGTTTTCATGGTCAGGTCCTGGTCCAGCCAGGACTCACCGGCATGTACCTGCCGAATGCATTGCACCAACGCCTCCTGCGGCCGGTATTTGGAAACCAGGCCACGCACCCCCAGATTGAGCGCGTGCATCACCTCCTTGACGGACTCCGAAGTGAACACGATGGGCCGCGTCGGAAGCTCCTGCGCCTGCATGGCGGCGATCAGATCCAGTCCGCTGCGACGGGGCAAGGCCAGGTCCATCACCAGAAAATCCGGTCGATGGCGCAGTACCGCCTGCCAGGCAGCATCACCATCGCTCACGCTCTCGCATACACGGAAATCGGGACATGCCTGCAAATGCGTACGCAGACCATCCAGCATCACCGGATGCGGATCGGCCAAGACCAGACTGATGGTTGGCAAGTTCACCATGGGCGCTCCTCTTGCAACGGATGCCCTCAGCTTAAAAGCGCGTCCCCCATACACCCAATACATCGAAACGCTTAAACCACTTACCGGCCAAGGGGTAATACCTTTCACGCGACTGACACATACCGTGCGCTCTTGCGCAGTCATGCCATGACAAGACGCTTATCGTCCCGTTCCTTTTCTGACCACGGGAGCACAACATGGATCGACGAACTTTCCACCTGACACTGCTGGCGGCTGCCAGTCCCATTGTGCATGCCAGGCGAAAACCCCCTGCGGCAGCCATCGATGCCATTGCACGCATCAAGTCACTGCGCATCACCACAGGTCCGTTGACTGACGGCTACCGAATCGCTCCGGGCGGAAGACTGAACTGGTATTTCACCAATCTTGGGCTCATCGCTATCGTGCAATTTCTGAATGCCGATGAATTGGACCTTTACATCAGACGGTATCTGGATCTTTATTTTCATCGACTCGAATCCAACGCCACGATCCAGGACGTGCTCTTCAACGATGCTTCGATGCAGTCGATCACACTGGCGCCCTCGGACTCCGACAATTCCTATGCGAGCACACTGATCTCGCTGGCGGTGCGTTACCTGCGGGCCTCGGGCAACTGGGACTGGTGGAACAGTCACCAGGACACCCTGCGCACGATCATTCAGGCCAATGTGGTCACCCAGATCAAGTCCAATGGTCTGTGCCGTGTGTTTCAGCCACCGCGCACCTCTGCGATTTCCGAATACGGCTTCACCATGAACAACTGCGAAGACTATCGGGGACTGCGTGATTTTTCGACACTGCTCAACCTCAGAGGCCAGACGGCAGAAGCGGCCGTCTACCTGGACATTGCACACCGTCTGGGCCAGGCCATCAACAACCTGCTTTGGGACAGCACCGACAACGGCTACCGCGTCAGCGACCAGGATCTGCGCGCCGACACCCGCAGCTTCTACCCGGGCAGCTGCTGTCAGATCTTTGCGCAGGCCTTTGGCGTGGTGGAAAGTTCAAGCCATGACAACGCCGCCTACCGCTTTCTGAACACCTGGTCCCCGCGCTGGCCCAGCGAGGCCTACGACCCTTTTCCGTGGTGCATTCTGGGTTATGTGGCCGCCAAACGCGGGGACAGCGGTCGCGCACAAACCCAGCTGGCCGCGACCGATGCCCGCTACCAGTCCGACCCCGGACTGGTCACGATCAATGAGCTGGGCTTTTACCAGCGCACCCGCAACCTGCTGCAGGGCTTGCCCGATCTCTGAGGTGGGCTTATTCGACGGTCACACTCTTGGCCAGGTTGCGCGGCTTGTCGACATCCGTTCCCCGTGCGCACGCGGTGTAGTAGCTCAGCAGCTGCAGCGGTACCACATGCAGGATGGGCGAGAGTACGCCGTAGTGCTCGGGCATGCGAATCACATTCACGCCTTCGCTGCTTTCGATCTTGGTGTCACCGTCGGCCAGCACATACAAGACACCACCACGGGCGCGCACTTCCTGCATGTTGCTCTTGAGTTTTTCCAGCAGCACATCGTTGGGGGCCACAGTCACCACTGGCATGGCGCTGGTCACCAGGGCCAGCGGGCCGTGCTTGAGCTCGCCCGCAGCATAGGCCTCGGCATGGATGTAGGTGATCTCCTTGAGCTTCAAAGCACCTTCGAGTGCGATCGGGTAGTGGGTGCCGCGGCCCAGGAAGAGTGCGTTTTCCTTGCTGGCGAATTCTTCGGCCCAGCTGATGATCTGCGGCTCCAGGGCCAGCACGGCCTGCAAGGCGGCCGGCAGGTGGCGCATGGCCTTGATGTGGGCCGCCTCTTGCGCGTCGCTCAGGCGGCCGTTGACCTGCGCCAGCGTCAGCGTCAGCAAAAAAAGACCGGCCAGCTGGGTGGTAAAGGCCTTGGTGGAGGCCACACCAATCTCGGCGCCGGCGCGGGTCACATAGGCGTGCTTGCATTCGCGCACCATGGCGCTGGTGGACACGTTGCAGATGGTCAGCGTCTGCGTCATGCCCAGGCTTTGCGCGTGGCGCAGCGCAGCCAGGGTGTCAGCGGTCTCGCCGCTCTGGGTGATGGTGACGACCAGCGTCTTCGGGTCAGGTACGGATTCGCGGTAACGGTATTCGCTGGCAATTTCCACCGCACAGGGCACTTTGGCGATCGCCTCGATCCAGTACTTGGCCACGCAGCCGCTGTAGTAGCTGGTGCCGCAAGCCAGGATCAGCACCTTGTCGATGGCCTTGAAGGTGCTGTAGGCGCCGTCGCCAAACAGCTCGGGCGTGATGCCCTCCACACCTTCGAGCGTGTCGGCAATGGCGCGCGGCTGCTCGAAGATTTCCTTTTGCATGTAGTGGCGGTACGGCCCCAGATCGGCCGCGCCGCTGTGGGCGTGCACGGTTTTCACGGCGCGTTCGGCCGGCTTGTGATCACGACCGACGATCCAGTATTTGCCCAGCTGG
>CAXRGK010000096.1:0-2144 GCA_964230145.1 Burkholderiaceae bacterium
AATGTCTTGGTCACGGGCTTGGTGAGGTACTGCAGCACCGTACGCTCCCCCGTCCGTATTTCGATGGTGGCGGTCATGCCCGGCTGGATTTCCAGCTGCTCGTGCGGCTTGCCGCTGAACTGGCGGCCGATGGTTTTTTTATGATCTAACTAAGGACACTGCACGAAAAACGGCGCTCTGTACACCGTTTTTCAGCTCCCCCAGCTCACCCACCCCCAATGGCTGGTGACCAGTACCACAACGCCGAAGGCGATCCTGTACCAGGCAAACACCTCAAAGCTGTGGCTGGCGATGAAGCGCAGCAGCCAGCGCACGCAAATCCAGGCACTGATGAATGACACGACCAGGCCGACGGCGAACACAGGCAGGTCGGTCAGGCTGAGCAGGGCGCGTTCCTTGTAGAGGCTGTAGGCACCAGCGCCGATCAGGGTGGGGATGGCCAGGTAAAACGAGAAATCGGTCGCTGCCTTGCGCGACAGCCCCAGCAGCATGCCGCCAATGATGGTGGCGCCGCTGCGGCTGGTGCCGGGGATCATGGCCAGGCATTGGACCAGGCCGACCTTGAGTGCATCGCGCCCGCGCATGTATTCAACTTCATGAATGTGCACTGCACTCGCCGGGCGGCGTTCTGCCCAGAGAATGATGAGGCCGCCCAGGATGAATGTGGTTGCCACCACCTCGGCAGTGAACAGGTGGGCCTTGATGGCCTTGCCCAGCAGCAAACCCATGATGACAGCCGGCAAAAAGCCGATGAACACATTGAGAGCGAAACGCTGGGCCTCCGGACTGTGTCCGAGCCCTCGAACGGTGCTCCGGATTTTTTGCCAATAGACAAGGATCACCGCGAAGATGGCGCCGGTTTGGATGGCGATGTCGAAGACCTTGGCTTTGTCGTCATGGAAACCCAACAAGGTGCCCGTGAGGATGAGGTGGCCTGTGGAGGAAATCGGCAGGAATTCGGTCAGGCCTTCGACCAGACCCATGATGGCGGCTTTGACAAGCAGAACGGTATCCACAGAGGCTCCAGAAACAGCCCAGGATTATCGCCGCAGAGCTCAATCGCCGATCTTGGGCGTCGCCCTTGACGCCCATATCACCCGTCAGTGGTCGTACTTGTGCTTGTGTTTGTGGCTTCGTCCATGGTCCCAACCATGGCCATGCCACTTGTGGTGGTGTCCGTGCGGCATCCAGCCGCGCGACGGCACCACCACGGCGGGTGGCGGAGCCACCCAGATCGGCTGGGGAGCCATCACCACCGGCGGCGAACCATACAGTGGCGCATAGATGCTGCCATACACCGGTCCACCCAGACGGGCATGGATCGCCACCGAGGGCTCCACCACCACTGGATGGGCACAGGCGGCTTGCGTCAGGGCCAGTCCACACACACCCAACAGCACGGCCGTGCGGGAGCGCAGAAGCTTCAATAAAGAACGCATGGTTAAACCTCATTCAGGAACGGGTGGAGACAGCATGCGACGCATGTACGCCAGCCCGCATGGCTTTAGCGCGCCACCCCTTGGCGCGGAGGACAAACGAACGGCTGAGCTGGTGAAGATTCGTAACGGCCATGCGTGGCCAAGGCCAGCCTGCCCCGGTCACGTGAACGCCTAAAATCAAAGGATGAATTCCCCCGCCCACACGCCTGCAGCGGCCAACGCCAGCGAGCACAAAGTCAGCAATTTCCTTCGCCAGATCATCGAAAAGGATCTGGAGCAAGGCACTTATGCCAGCCGCCGCTGGGCAGGCAGCCCAGGCGATGCTGCCCACCACGCCACAGGGCAACCCGATCCTGCCAAGATTCGCACCCGCTTTCCGCCCGAACCCAACGGCTACCTGCATGTGGGCCACGCCAAGAGCATCTGCCTGAACTTTGGTCTGGCGCGCGACTACGGCGGTGTGTGCCACCTTCGCTTTGACGACACGAACCCCGAAAAGGAAGACCAGGAATACGTCAACAGCATCATTGACGCTGTGAAATGGCTGGGCTTTGACTGGGCCCAGATCGGCCAGGCGCCGGGCAGTGCCGCGCCCTACCAGGCCAGCGACTACTTCGGCTTCATGTACCGCGCCGCCGAATACCTGATCGAAGCTGGCCACGCCTATGTGGACGAACAGACGCCCGAAGAGATGCGCGCCAACCG
>CAXRGK010000097.1:0-3215 GCA_964230145.1 Burkholderiaceae bacterium
GCAGCAGCAGACGCTGGCGCTGCTTGCGCCGCGTCAGGATGTAGTCGATGCCCGAAGCCGCCTGCCGCTGCAGCTCGAACATTGCCGAGACCTGCTCGACGTGCAGCCGGCCGGCTGCCCGGGCGCGGTTGAAGATGACGCGCCCGACCTCGTTGGCCATCAGGGTCAGGTCCTGCAGGGGCTGGCTGTCGTGCTCCAGCGCACCAATGTCCACCTCGGCCAATACCGCCCCGGCCAGGTGCGCATCGACCAGCAAGCCGATGTCCACCCCGTAGTCGTCCTCGAAGGTGAGTGTCATCAGCAGTTTCTTGCGCGCCGCCACGATACCGCCCAGCGGCTGGGCAACCGCCGCCAGCTCCGGAAAGAAGATTTTCAACATCGGCTTGGCGGTGAGCTCGGTGACGCGGCCGCCACCACGCCCGAAGCGCGCCTTGACGAAGTCGGCGCTGCCGCCAAGCAAGGGCTGGCACAGGTCGCTGATGATGGCTGGCCGCAACCCGGCCAGATCGCCGTCCAAATAGACCACGATGTCCGACTGCGCCTGTTCCAGCCCGTCGCGCATCGAAGCGCCCTTGCCCAGCATGCTGCTGGTCAGCACCCGGGCGCCGGCCTGGGCGGCCAGTTCGGCGGTCCGGTCGGTTGAGCTGTCGTCGATCACGATGACCTCGGCCGTGGCCGGGTCTGACAGCGCGTAGGCCACCACCTGGGCAATGCGTTTTTCCTCGTTGAGTGCAGGAATCAGCACCGACGCATAGGCTCTGGCGCTGTAGTCCAGCAGCAGGGTGGGCGGTGTCTGTGCCAGCTGGACTGGACGCAGGCTGTCATCGCGGCCTTGCAGCCGCTGCGCCTGCTTGCGCCACCAACGCCTGAGCCGGGCAAGCCAATCTGGAAAATGCATGCGATGCCCTTTCTATCGGTCCATGCCCGCCTCAAGGGTGGCAGGCACGGTGTATCGCCAACGTGACGGGGACACCAAGGCTAAACGATGAATCTCGCATCAAAATGAGGTTTACCGTTTGTAACCATTGAAAGCGTTCGCATGGCCACTATCCACTACATCACCCAGATCCAGATCGATTTTGGCGCCCTGTCCCTGCTCAAGGCCGAGTGCGAACGGGTCGGCATCAGCCGCCCGCTGATCGTGACCGATGCCGGTGTCAAGGCCGTGGGCATCCTGGACAAGGCGCTGGCCGCCCTGCCCGGCTTGAAAGTCAGCGTCTTCGACCAGACCCCATCCAATCCGACCGAGGCGGCCGTGCGCGCGGCTGCTGCCATCTACAAACAGGACGGCTGCGACGGCCTGATTGCGCTGGGCGGCGGCTCGTCGATTGACTGCGCCAAGGGCGTGGCCATTGCCGCCACGCACGAGGGTCCGCTCAAGACCTACGCGACCATCGAAGGCGGTTCGCTCAAGATCACCGACCGCGTGGCCCCGCTGATCGCCGTGCCCACCACCGCGGGCACCGGCAGCGAAGTGGCGCGGGGCGCCATCCTCATCGTCGATGATGGCCGCAAGTTGGGTTTTCACAGCTGGTTCATCGTGCCCAAAACCGCCATTTGCGACCCCGAACTCACGCTGGGCCTGCCGCCTGTGCTCACGGCCGCCACCGGCATGGACGCGATCGCGCACTGCATGGAAACCTTCATGGCCGCGCCCTTCAACCCACCCGCCGACGGCATTGCGCTCGACGGTCTGGCACGGGGCTGGGCGTACATCGAACGCGCCACCAAGAATGGTCAGGACCGCGACGCCCGCCTCAACATGATGAGCGCCAGCATGCAGGGCGCCATGGCCTTCCAGAAGGGCCTGGGATGCGTGCACAGCCTCAGCCACAGCCTGGGCGGCGTCAACCCGCGCCTGCACCACGGCACGCTCAATGCCATGTTCCTGCCCGCCGTGGTCCAATTCAACGCTGCCGCCGAATCGGTGCAAAAGGAAAACCGCCTCAACCGCATGGCCCAGGCCATGGGCCTGAAGAGCGGCAGCGACATCCCCGACGCCATCAAGGACATGAACGCCCGCCTGGGCCTGCCCACCGGCTTGTCCGCCATGGGCGTGACCGAGGGCCTGTTCGATCAGGTCATTGCGGGCGCGCTGGCCGACCACTGCCACAAGACCAACCCGCGCATCGCTTCGGCAGACGAATACCGCGAGATGCTGCGCGTCAGCCTGTAGGAGCGCGCCCCGGCGCGCGAACACCTTCGGCCGCAGGGGCGGCCTCCTACAGTGGCTGAATGCGACTCGGGTCGGGCCGCTGCAGCCATTGCGCAAACTCGTCAGCCAGCTGCCGGGCTGCACTGGCCGCAGCATTCCAGACCTTGACCCGGGCCTGCAGGTCTTGCCCGTAGGCCATGAAATCCTTGCGATCGGGCAGCTTGCCGTTCGGCAAGGTTTTGACCCACTCGGGGTTGGGCGCCAGCACCACCGTGTGGTCCAGACTAGCTGAGGGGCGATGGCGCCATTTCAGTGCCTTGTCCAGCCAGCTGGGTACCACCTGTCGCTGAAAGTGCGGGTACAGCACGATGCGCTCCTCGGGCCGGTCGGTCGGCGTCTGCCAGTCCAGGTGCAGGTGGTAGTCGGTGATGCCGCCGTCCCAATAAGCACCGGGCGCCGCCCCCGGAATGTCGTGCACCGCCTGCAGCACGAACGGGATCGAGCAGCTGGCCTGCACCGCCGGCATGAAGTTGGCTTCGGTCAGGCGGTGCTGGCGGGTACGGAAGTCGGCCGTTCCAAAGGGCAACGCACCGTGGCTCGAAAACACCACCCGCTCCAGCCATGCCCCAAGCGCAGGCCGTGCCACGGCATTGCTCAGGTACGCGCCCGCATAGCCCAACGGCGTGCCCAGCGGGTGCTCGCGCTGCAGCACATGGCGCCCGCGGGAGGTCACCACATGCAGGCGGTAACGCGGGTGCTGCAGCACCTCGGCCATGCGCCCGCCATAGAACGCCTGAAGGCTGTTTCCAAACTCGCGGCTGACCTGCTCGGCCGTCACCCGCTTCTGGCCGGGAGGCAGTTCGTAGTGCTGGTGGATGTAGTCGTGCTCGAGCCGCTCAAAGGCGGCCACCGGTTCATTCAGGCAGGCCGTGGCCATGCGCCAGGCGCCAATCGAGGCGCCCACCAAATGCACCGGCTGTTGCGGCTGTGGCGACTGCGGCAGCCAGTGGCCGAACAACCAGCGGTCCAGCGGGCCCAGGATCAGGCCCTTGGGCCCACC